>JAZKIK010000704.1:0-4678 GCA_040384925.1 Pseudomonadota bacterium
TCCTGGGTGCTGCACCCGGAGCCGTGGTACCTGGAAGCCAAGCTGATCAACGCGATTGGTGTGCTGTCTACCAGCCGTCTTGAGGAGGGCCGTGACAAGCGGGCCAGAGGCCAAGAGAAGCGACTGGAACGCCGCCTGGATGAAGTGCGGGCGCGGCGCAATGACGCGATTACTGCTGAAGACCAATACCAGGCGATTGAGGGCATTGCTGCGATTGCCGGGGTGGATGCCTTGCGGCCTTCGCTGAGTGTGGTTGCTGCTCTGCCCAAGCCTGCGGATGACGACTTTCAAATTGATTTGACAAGCTGGAGAAAAGAATGAACCAACAACAAGACATGCTGCCTTTGATGCCTGGGCTTGAGGGCAAAAAGGCGGTGAGCGTTTACACGCCGCAGGACCTTGAAAAGGTTGCCCAGGTGACGGCCTGGCTGGATGAGCACAAGGAGTCGAAAGCCTGGCTTAGCAAACGCAGTGCGATTCCGAACGGGACGCTGTCGCAGATTTTGAGTGGCAAATACGTTAGCAGCCCGACGCGGCAGCTTAACCAGATGCTGGCGGTGCTGGAAACGGAGGGGGAGCGCCTGAAGGACGGTACACCTGGCTATGTGAAGGGCAGCGTACACAAGCTGCTGAGTGTGGTGTGTGACCGCACCCGCAAACATCAAAACTTTGGCGTGATCACGGGTTATGTGGGCGTGGGTAAAAGCCGGTTTTTGGTTGAGTACGCCAAGACCAGCCCGATGACGCTGCTGGTTGAGGTGAGCCCGAACATGACGCCGGGTGTGCTGATGACTGAACTGCTGCAGCAGATGAACAACGCCATTCCCCTTGGGCTTGACCGCAAGTTCAAGGAGCTGGTGCGGGTGCTGAAGGGCACGAACTACCTTGTGGTTGCTGACGAGGCAGAAAACATGAGTGCGAGTGCGCTGCAGTACTTGCGCCGCATTCGGGATATGGCGCAGGTTGGTGTGGTGCTGGCGGGTACGGAAAAGCTGACGGGGCTGATCAAGCCGGAACACGGCCAGTTCGACCAGATCAGGAGCCGGGTGGGCATGTGGCCGGAGACGATCAAACGGATCAGCCGGGATGACGCCGACGAGATGGCACGGGCGGCGCTGGGCCTGGATGACTTGCCTGATGACGTACTGACGACGCTGTGGGAATACAGCCGGGGTAGCGCCCGCGTGTTGACTGAAAACCTTGTGCCTGCGGTGAAGGACTACGGCATGGGCGGCCAGGCGCTGACCTCGAAAGTGATTGAGGCGATTGCTGCCAAGGTGCTGTTTATGTCCAAGCCTCGGGCGGAAGGGGCCAAGTGATGCTGCACAAGTTCGAGATCAAGATTGTGATGCCGGACGGCTCAAGCGCCCTGGCCTGGGGGCCTTATGCCAGTGCATGGGACGCGATTGACTGTGCGATGACCTGCTTTGCAGACGCGAAGTGGATCACGGCGCGGAGGCTGTCATGAAGTGCGTTTGTGACGACTTGGGTGTGCGGCATGGCGGGCCTGTGCGGTGTGAGGGCTGCAAGGCTGCTGAGTCTGACAAGCCTTTTTATTTTGCACCTGGTGTGATTGATGGCGAAGGCCAGAGCGGCTTTGGCTTTGTGCCATCTGATGCTGTGGGCGCTGTTGCGCTGGTAGCGATTGCCTACTTTTTGGCGGGGTGGCTGGCATGAGCACTGGGGTGGCGAACCTGGTGAGCACTTGCGTGGTGTGTGGGGCGGAGGAGAGCCTGGACGGGCTGCTGCTGCGAATGATTGATGACGATCAGGTTCGGCGGCTGATTGCCGAGGTGATTACCACCAGCCTGCCGCTGGGCGGCCTGGTGGTGCGCTACCTGCGGTTGCACAAGCCTGCGAAGCAACGGCTGCGCATGAGCCTTGTGGGGAAGCTGCTTGGGGAGTTGCTGCAGGACATGCGGCGGGGCTCTATTGAGCGGGTGGGCCGGGCCTGGCCTGTGAACCATGACAACTGGCTTGAGGCGCTGCAGTCGGTGTTTGAGGCGCATGACAAGGGGACGCTGGTGCTGCCGCTGCAGGGCAATGGCTACCTGTACCAGTGCATGGCGCGGATTGCAGACCGTGAGGAAGGCAGTGCGGAACAGGCGCTGGAACAGGAGCGGCGGCAGATGGCAGTGGCCCGTCGCGACACGGTGACTGTGCGCGGGCAGGCGCTGCCGATTGGCGCGGCGCTGCAGGTGATGTACGCCGGAAAGGACATGGAGCTGGCAAAGCTGGATGCGGGGCCTTTGCCGGTGCCGCCTGCGCCTGTGCAGGCACCAGCCGGGCCGCGAGTTGACAGCCCGTTGGTGAGGCAAATGAAAGCTGAACTGGCTGCGAAGAAAGCGGGGCAACGGTGAGTCGCTTGCCTGCTACCTACAACCGGATGCAGGTGGCCTTGTTGGCCTTGCTGCCCAAGGACGGGGCCAAGGTGAGCGTTGCGCAGCTGGCGCGGGATGCGGGCATTGCACAGCCCGCTGTGACGAACGAACTGTTTGATGTGTGGTTTGCCGGGGCGGTGCAGTTTGACGTTCGGGCTGACTCGTATTTTGTGCTGCCCAAGACGACCAATAGCAATTTATCCACTTGATAAGGAAATGAAGATGACTGAACAAAAAACACCCGTGCCTGCAGGCTACTGGCTGGCTGCTGACGGCAACCTGGTGCCTGTGAGCAAGATCAAGGAAATTGACAAGGTGCGCCACCACGTGGTGACGCAGGTTTGCCAAGAGGCCGAGAAGGAAAGCGCCCGGCTGATTGGCTTCAAGACGAGCGCGATGCTGGCGGTGACTGAGTTCATTGACCGCAGCCTGGCTGAGTACGAAGTCAAGCATGGCGGCAAAAAGGGCAATGTGACGCTGGTGAGCTTTGACGGCGCTTACAAGATCGTGCGCCAGATGGCCGAGAACATCACGTTTGATGAACGCCTGCAAGCTGCCAAGGCGCTGATTGATGAATGCATTTTGGGTTGGAGCAAGGGCAGCAACGCCAACATCAAGGTGCTGGTGAACGATGCTTTTCAGGTGGACAGCACGGGCCGGATCAGCGTGGGCCGTGTGCTTGGCTTGCGCCGCCTGCAGATTACCGATGACAAGTGGTTGCTGGCGATGCAGGCCATTGGCGACAGCATGAAGGTGTCGAGCACGAAGCCGTACATCCGCTTTTACAAGCGTGATGACACCACGGGTGAATACCTGCCTATCAGTCTGGATGTGGCGGCGATATGAGCCTGGTTGCTGCCTCATTTACTGACGCGGAGCTGCGGGACATGGGCATCCCAACTGCTGAACGGCACTGTGCTGGCTGTGACGAACTGGCGCAGGAGAGCCGCCAGTTGGCCGGGCATTGCCAGCCCTGCGCTGATTCGCTGGAAGGCATCTACACGGCTTTGCCGGATACACGCATACAGATTGGGCCTTTGGACATTTGAAGGTTGTCTTGCTGGGTGGCTGTTAAGCGGCTGTTCAGTCTTTGCCCCGAGGTTTTTGGCCTCGGGGTCTTTTTTAAAGCCTTGTTGCATGGTGTTTTACAGGGCTTCACAAAGGAGTTGAAGAACATGAAAGTTTTTAAGGTGTCTGATTTTGCGGATGAAAACGACGTGACGCTTGAGGTTGATGAAACCAAGCTGACCGTTGTACGAGCCACTGAGATCAACAACTTTCGCGGTGATTCACGGCACCGCATCATGGCTCAAGCGGGCGTTGTTGAAGAGGCTGTGATCCGCATGTTTGGCGCGGACATGATTGGCTTGATGTTGGCCGACAACGGCGCTTCGTTCGGACGTTCCAACCCTGTTGGTGACCTCTTCTCGAAGGAATTGCACGAGCAGGAGGGCTGGGGTGGCGTGGACGGTACACCGCACGGCTGGTGTGGCATTCGGGTGGTGGGCGCTAATGTCAACGTTCCGGGGTTTGATGAAGTGTTTTTGGTTGAGGTGCCTCAATGAACGTCGCGCTGAAAGCCGCTGCTTTGGCGATTGCCGAGCATGTGAAACAACACGAGGCTATGCGTGGCGAGCCGCTGCGGGCGACATTCAAGAACCCGATGGCAAACGATGCGCTGACCACGAATTGCTTTGGCATTCCTGTGCCGATGTTGAAGGCGTTGGTGGCTGCGGTGTCGAATGAAGGGGGTGCGCTGTGATTCGCACGATGCAAACCGTTTTGCACGATCCCAAGAACGGCCAGCACGGGAACTGCTTGTCTGCTGTTTTGGCTTCGTTGCTGCACTTTCCGATTGAATCGGTGCCGACATTTAGCGACGGCGCGAGCTGGATCGCTGACCTCAACAAGTGGTTGCGGCCTTATGGGCTGGCGTATCTGTTGATCACAAAGGAAACCTTTGACGAGGCTTTTAGCGCCCAAGGCATTGAGGACTGCTATCACGAGATGGCTGGCCCTTCGGTGAACTTCGCGGGTGTTGACCACGCTTGTGGTGCGCACGATGGCAAGTTTGTTTATGACCCGCACCCCGAGGGCAAGGGTCTTGAGCAGTACACGACTTGCGGTGTGTTTATTGCGCTGCGGCCATGGAGGGCGATGGAATGACCAGGACATGCGAGGCTATTGGCTGCACTCACAGCCTGGCACCGGGCCGGTTTCTTTGCCTGCCGCACTGGCGCATGGTGCCAACGCCTGTGCAGGCCACGATCAACAAGCAGTACCGTGCCTTGCGCAAG
>JAZKIK010000705.1:0-1674 GCA_040384925.1 Pseudomonadota bacterium
TCTCGCCAAGATGCTGAAATCGGGCGCCCTGTCAGTCATTTCGCCCGCCATGACCCTCGCATGTGCCAAAGCCCATGACTGGGGGCTCTGGCAGTTGACTCACCCCGATTGAACCCCAAAGCGGCCCCGTACAGACCGTGAACACGTTACGGCCTGCGCCTTGCGTTGCACACCGATGACTGGCAGGTAGATATCTCAATTGCAGCGTGTACGAGAAACGATTCATTCAGGGGTATTCCTGAACCAGCAGCAGCTACTTCAACTGCGAAAACACCAGCCAACTGACTACATAAACCCCAACAGTCAGGCTAATACCCAGCCTGTTGATTCCGGTCTGGGCCTTCACGTCGGTGTTGGCATCAGTCTGCAGCCACCAGCCAAACCGCGCGCAGGTCCAGGGGACCAAATAATTAAGCCGCAACACCCCCGCAAGATTGCTGACAAACAGGCTCAGCCAGAAGGGCATGTGTAGTACCCCGGTCAGCAGCGGGCCCTGAATCAGGTAAGCAAACAGAAACACCACCGGATACAGCTGCATCCTTAAAAAGACAGGCACAGCCTGGTGTCGTGGCCCAAGCGCTGCGAACAAGTGTGAAAAATATCGACTTTTTGTGCTTTGATGCACACAATCACATCGACTGTTTTAATTTGTAAGCGCTTTACATGCCCGCACTGAGTGGTTGGCAAGCAGTCAATTTTGACTATATGAAAGCCGTTTGAGGTCGGGCAGACTCGCCCGACGCATCTTCTGACATGCGCTGGCTGTGTTTGTGTTGAAACAGTCGGCAGATAAGGGATTACGAAGTGACACAAATGCCATCAGTTCGTTATCCTGCGCTCAGGACTGCTCATTCAACTGTCCTGTCTTTTAAAAGCAAGAGGACTTGTCATGAAAATGATGGCTAAATTTAAGTGCGTTTTGTAGCTGCCTGTTTTTGAGCAGAAGCTCAGTCAGACCCACCGGATTCACAGACCTTTCTTCAGGGAAGCACACCATGAAAATCACCCAGATCAGTGCCGGACGAGATCGTTCGGTTGTACTTTCAAACGAGGGCGCTGCCTATGGCTGGGGCGGCATCAAGCTGCTGGGTGCGACCTTGCCGCCAGGTTATCCGGGTGAGTTGTGTACCGGCAGCCCGACTGAAATTGGCCACAACCGTTATGCCCAGCCGGTACCGCAGGCGCTCAATCCCGGTGTGCCGTTTTCTGCCATTGCCGATGGTTATGTGGATACGCTGGGCGTCAAGCGTGCAGGTGCAGTGTTGTCCTGCCGGCCTGTGGTCTCGCAGGAAAAAGGCGCTGTGCATTCTGAAGTGGCGGGTTTGCCGCCTCATGCCAGCCAGGTGGTTTTGACTGAATCGGCTGGCTTTGCCCTGTATGCCGATGGTTCGGTCTGGTCCTGGGGTTTGCGCGCCAATGGTCAGCTCGGTCGTGCCGCAGCCGCTGGATCGCCTTCGTTTGCACGGATTGAACATCCGGCCGCCATAAGCGGACTGGAAGCGATTTCTGCACTGGCGGCCGGGCACGGCCATGTGCTGGCCCTGGGCCGCAGCGGCAAGGTCTGGGCCTGGGGTGCCAACAGCGCCGGACAGCTTGGCAACGGCAGTCTGAAAGAAGCTGCCCTGCCAGTGCGTGTGGCCTTGCCTGCACGCATCGTGCGAGTTGCTGCGGGCG
>JAZKIK010000705.1:1684-3235 GCA_040384925.1 Pseudomonadota bacterium
CACACAGTTTTGCTGTCGATTCGCTGGGCCGGGCCTGGGGCTGGGGTGCCAACAATTTTGGCCAGGTCGGCGAAACACTGGACGCCAGACTTTCCGCGCGCTATTTCACTCAGCCTCAACGCATCAAAACCGGTTTTCCGGTGGCGCAGATGGATGCCGGCATGTTCTACACCGTAGCCACCTCAACCCAGGGGGAGGTATTTGCCTGGGGCTGGAACGCCATGGGGCAGATGGGGCAGACCGATGTGGCCTCGTCAGCAAAACCCATGCGGCTCAAACAGCTGAACAACGTGACGCGGCTGGCCGCTGGCGTCAGCCATGTGCTGGCCCTCAATGACCTGGGGGTGTTTGCCTGGGGTGACAACCGCTCGTCTGCCTGTGGCGAGTTTCCGTCTGTGGCTGTGCAGGTACAGCCTGTACGTATTGCCCTTGTCTGATTTTGCAGATTTTTTCGGGACCCAAAAAAATGACTACGCTAAACCCCTTGTTTGATGCAAACCGCCGCGAAACCCTGAGCTGGGCTTTTGGCCTTTCGGCCGGTACGCTGCTGGCACCGCTGGCTGGCTGCGGTGGTTCTGACACCCCGGCCACGGTTGATACCTTGCCCAATCCACAAACCATGGCTTCGGTGGACGGCAAACTCAGTTTTGACCTGAATGCGCAATATGCCTCACAAACGCTGACGATTGCCTTGTTACAAGACCCGGCCTACCCCGGTGTTTCAAGCAAGGTGGCCACGTCGCTGCGCAGTTTTAACGGCCAGTACATGGCACCGACACTGGTGTTGAATCTTGGCGACACGCTGCGCATCAACCTTAACAACAAGCTGCCCGCCAACGTCAAGGGCCAGTCCGAACTGGAATACCTGAACCACCAGAACAGCACCAACCTGCATTTTCATGGCCTGCATGTTGACCCGAAAGAAATCCGGCCCGAGGTGTTTGGTGATTACGTGGTGGACACCGCCGAAGGTGGTGTGCTGCCCGGCAAAAACCGCCAGCACGAGATCACGATTCCGATGGACCACACCAACGGAATTTACTGGTACCACCCGCATCTGCATGGTTCGTCAAATGTGCAGGTGTCCAGCGGCATGTTTGGTGCCATCATCATCCGTGACCCGAAAGACAAATTCATCACCTCGCCCGACATCAGGGAGCGTGTGATTCATGTGCACAAGGTCAACCTGATGCAAGACGGCAAAACCGAGTCTTTTTATGACTCGCTGAACGGCGCGACCTCGGCCTTTTTGCTCAATGGTGCTTATCAGCCCACCATCGTGATGCGGCCTGGTGAGGTGCAGCACTGGCATTTCATCAATACGGCTTCGTTTTACCCCTTCAACCCCCTGCTGGACGGGCACACCATGCAGTCTTATGCCAGGGACGGCAATGTGTTTGACCACAAGTTCAAACCTGTCAATACGGCCACCGCCAGCCAGTTTGGCAACCAGCAATGGCCAGGCAATACCTTGTACCCCGGTGGCAGGCTGTCGGTGGTGTTCAAGGCCAGTGACACGCCAGGCACTTATTACCTGCGCGCCGTGCAGGC
>JAZKIK010000705.1:3335-6575 GCA_040384925.1 Pseudomonadota bacterium
ACGCAGACCGTGGCGCTCAATGCGGTGGAAGAATGGACCATCAACAGCCTGAACAGCTACCCGCATCCCTTTCACATTCACGTCAACGACAGTTATGTCGTTAAGGTCAATGGAGAGGCCATTGACCCGTTCTGGGCCGACACCCTGCCGGTGCCTCCGAATGGCAGCATCACCTTTCGCATGCGGTTTACCGACTTCACGGGCAAGTACGTCTGGCACTGCCACGCGCTGGATCATGAGGACATGGGCATGATGCAGCTGGTGGAAGTAGTCGCTTGAGTGAATTGCCAGTAGGGCAGTCACTTTTGACTATAGGTGTGAAGACTGGGGCAATGGTCTAATTCTGACAATGCTTCCAGTCCGTATTTTGTTGATTGACGACCACGCCTTGTTCCGTTCAGGCTTGCGGCTGGTGTTGCAGGCCCACATCCCTGAGGCCGAGGTGCTGGACGCAGCTTCACTTGAGCAGGCCGTGCACGCCACCACCTTGCCACCTTCGCTGGTCTTGCTTGACATCCAGTTGCAGGGCGTCAACGGGCTGGAGGGCATTGGTTTGCTGAAACAGCGCTGGCCGGGTGTGCCCTTGGTGATGCTTTCGTCCGCTGCCGAGCCTGAAACCGTGCGGCTGGCCCTGTCGCGTGGGGCGGTGGCTTTTGTATCCAAGGCAGATACGGCTGAAAAAATCATCCAGGTCATTGAACAGGTTCTGGCAGGTGTTGCCAGCCAAGAGCCCAAGGTGTCTGGTGCATGGCCGATGCAGCCGGGTGATGCCGACAAACCACGCCTGACACCACGCCAGTGCGAGGTGCTTGATCTGCTGTGTGAGGGTTTGTCAAACAAGGTGATTGCCCGCCGCCTGGAGTTGTCCGAGTTCACCGTGCGTGGCCATGTGCAGGCCGTGCTGGGCCTGCTGGGTGTCTCCAGCCGCTCGCAAGTCATGTTTGCAGCACGCCGCAGCGGGCTGATTGGTTGATGCGGGCCAACCCGCTGCGCCTGGCTGAAGGGCGGGTGCTGGTTGAACAGGTGCGGCTGCTGTGTGCCAATGTCGGCAGTTCTGTCATCCCGACCATGGTACTGCTGGGGCTGATTTTCTGGGTCTTGTCCGCAGAAAAAGACGCCGGGGTTTTATGGCTGGGCCTGTGGTGCATCGCCACGGCCATGTCCAAACTGGTGTGCTGGCTGCATGCGCGGCGCCAGCTTTACAGGGGCGTAGCGGCGGCAGATAGCCACCGTCTGGTGTACACGCTGGTTTTTCTGAACATGCTTGACGGGGCGGTCTGGGGTGCCTTGCCCTGGGTAGGGCTGGACGGTGCCAGCCTGGCCGGCAGTGTGCTGATCATGGCTGTGGTGACTGGCGTGGCCGCCAACTCCATGTCCTTGCTGTCACCCGTGCTGCCTGTTTTTGGCGGTTTTATTGCAGCCGAGATGGTAGTTGGCGTCAGCAAACTGCTGACGGTGGGCGACCCGGCCTACACCGCCCTGGCTTTTGCGGGTGTCCTGTTTTGCTCCATCATGTTGGGCCAGGCCATCAACATCTCGCGCACCGCGCGTACCTCGATTGACTTGCGTTTTGAAAACATAGAGCTGATGCAGCAACTGCGCCATGAGACTGAAATTGCCGAAGCCGCCCGCCATGATGCTGAAGTGGCCAACGCCGCCAAGTCCAAGTTTCTGGCTGCAGCCAGCCATGATTTGCGCCAGCCGATCCATGCACAGGGTTTGTTTCTGGAGGTGCTGGGCCAGACGCCGCTGAGCAGTCACCAGCGTGATGTGCTGGCCAGCGCCCGTTCGGCGTCCCTCGCATCCAGTGAAATGCTCAACACGCTGCTCGATTTTTCACGCATTGAGGCCGGCGTGATCAAACCGCACATACAGCCTTTTCAGCTGCAAACCCTGCTCCACAAGATTGAAAACGACCTGGCTCCGCTGGCCGATGCCAAAGGCATGGTGTACCGCTCGCGGGAAACCAGTGTGAGCATCCACTCCGACGCCACGCTGGTCGAAATGATCCTGCGCAATCTGGTGTCCAACGCCATTCGATATACCGAGCGCGGTGGTGTGCTGGTCAGCTGCCGCAGGCGAGGCGGTCTGGCGGTGGTGGAGGTGTGGGATACCGGCATTGGCATTGCAGCAGCCAGCCAGCAGGAGATATTTCGGGAATTTCACCAGTTGGGCAACCCCGAGCGCGACAGACGCAAGGGTCTGGGCCTGGGCCTGGCGATTGCCGAAGGGCTGGTCAAGGCCCTGGGGCATCGTTTGTCTTTGTCCTCAAAACCTGGGCGTGGCAGTGTGTTCAGACTGGCGCTGCCGCTGAGTCATGCGGTGGCGGTGTCGGCTGATCAGCTCTGGCTGCCGGACGCCGCCCGATTGCAGGGCCTGCATGTTCTGGTGATTGACGATGACGAAGCCGTGCTTCTGGGCATGGCCCAGTTGCTGCAGGCCTGGGGCTGCAGTTGCGACACCGCTGAAACGATTGGTGCGGCCCTGGTGCTGGCCGGGCGGCAGCGCCCTGATGTGGTGATCAGCGACTACCGCCTGCGTGAGCAGCGTACAGGTGCCGAGGCGATTGCAGCTGTGCGCCAGCTGCTGGGACACAACACCCCAGCCCTGATGATCACCGGCGACACCGCACCTGAACGCCTGCGCGAAGCCTTGCTCAGCGATGTGCCGCTGCTGCACAAACCCGTGGCACCCGAGCAGTTGCAACGGGTGCTGGGCAGTCTGGCAGGCGGATTGCAGCCGGTCTGAAGCGGTTTGTGAAATCAGCCCAGTATGGCTTCGTAAAGCGGTGCCATTTCAGCGTGTGCGGCAGCCTGGGGTGTGGTCTGACCCGTCTGCGCGGCACCGGTTGCAGCATAGGCCAGGCCGTATTTTGAAATCGGCACCAGCATCCATTGCAGTCGGCCCAGGCTTGGATGGTCCAGAACATAGGTGTCCTGGCTCAGCTGCAGATGGTTTGGCCCTGAAAAAACCAGTGAAAGCGGCGTCTGGAACTGTGCTGGCAGGCCGCGGCGGGGGCGTTCGATCGCCTCCAGCAGCGTCAGGTCCAGCAGGCCATGCTGGGTATGGGCAATAAAACGGCTGCCAACGGCGGCGCTGAGTTCGTGGATTGAAATGTTCACTGTCTGGTCCCCTTTGGGCGGCAATCATAATTGTCTGTCCACGCAACAGGCGTCAGTATTGACACTGAAAAAGCGGGTTGAATGTGGTTTTTATTGCCCCCGGAGCTCTTGTGTACGA
>JAZKIK010000706.1:0-4716 GCA_040384925.1 Pseudomonadota bacterium
AGTGTCCGGAACTCAAAACCACCTGGACTCTCATGGCTGCCTTGACGCTTTATTACCACCCGTTGTCCTCCTACTGCCACAAGGTGCTGATCGCTGTTGATATGCTGGGCATTGAGATCGACCGGCAACTGCTCAATCTCGGTGACGCCGCAGAACGTGCGGCCTACCTGGCCTTGTGGCCTACCGGCAAGATGCCGCTGCTGGTGGACGATGGCCGGCCTGTGCCCGAGAGCAGCATCATCATCGAGCACCTGCAGCACCACCATGCACGGCCTGGCCGTACGCTGATCCCGCATGATGCAGACGCCGCGCTGGAGGTGCGCCTGTGGGACCGGCTTTTTGACCTGTATGTGATGACACCTATGCAGGCGCTGACTGCCGACCTTCTGCGGCCGGAAGGCGAGCGCGATGCAATCAGTGTGGCCAAAGCTCGGGACGGCCTGCTGCCGGCCTATGCCCTGATTGACCGCCAGCTTGAAGGGCGAAGCTGGGTCACGGGTGATGTGTTCAGCATGGCTGACTGCGCTGCCGCACCAGCGCTGTTTTATGCCGTGACCTATGTGCCGCTGCCGCCACAGCATGTGCATCTGGCGGCCTACTTTGAGCGCCTGATGGCCTGGCCGGCGGTGGCGCTTGCCATTGACCAGGCGCGGCCCTACTTCAGGTTCTATCCAGGGCGCGATGGCCTGGCGCAGCGCTTCTTTGACCCGACTGACATCTGAGCCACGCCCCTCAAGCCAGCTTGAAGGGCAATTCACGCAGCGGTTTGCCGGTCAGCCTTGCAATCGCATTGGCAAACGCGGGTGCCAGCGCTGGCAGGCCGGGTTCGCCCATGCCGGTGGGGGCATCGGCGCTGGGCACGATGTGGATGTCAAACACGGGCATGTCGGTGATGCGCGCCACGGTGAAGTCGCCAAAGTTGCTTTGCTCGACCACGCCGTCCTTCAGTGTGATGGCTGAACCTGGCAGGCACATGGACAGGCCCATCAGCGCTGCACCCTGCACCTGCGCCTCGACGCTGCGCGGGTTCACGGCCAGCTTGCAATGCACGCCTGATGTCACGCGGTGCAGCACCGGCTGGCCGTCGCGTACCGAGGCTTCAACCACATAGGCCACTACGGATTCAAAAGACTCATGCACCGCCACACCCCAGGCCTGGCCTGCGGGCAGTTGCTTTTTGCCGTAGCCGCTTTTATCCACCGCCAGTTGCAGCGCGGCGTGGTGGCGTGGATGTTTGTCGCCAAACAAGCTCATGCGGTAGGCCACCGGGTCCTGTTTTGTGGCGCGGGCAATCTCGTCGAGCAGGGTTTCCATCACAAAAGCGGTGTGGGTCGAACCCACGCTGCGCCACCACAGCACCGGCACATTGACCTTGGGGTGGTGCACCGTCAGGCGCATGGGCAGCGGATAGGGGTCGCGCATGCCTTCGGTGGCGGTGGCGTCCACACCGTCCTTTACCTGAAAGGACTCGAATACCGTTCCCACCAGGATGGACTGGCCGACGATGACGTGATCCCAGGCCAGCACCTTGCCGCTCTCGTCGAAGCCGATGCGTGCGCGGTGCAGATGCATGGGACGGTAATAACCGCCCTTGATATCGTCCTCACGGCTCCATAACAGGCGTACCGGGGCCTGAAGGCCCGCCGTGCGGCTTGCCTTGGCAATTTCGCAGGCTTCAATCACATAGTCGTTGGTGGGGGAAAAACGCCGGCCAAAACCGCCGCCCGCCATCTGCACATTCACCTTCACCTGTTCGGGCTTCAGGCCGAGTGTCTTCGCAGCAGCGGCAGCGTCCAGCCCGGCACTCTGGGTGCCGACCCAGAGTTCGGCGCGATCACCTGTCAGCTGAACCGTGCAGTTGAGCGGCTCCATGGGCGCATGGGCCAGATAGGGGAATACAAACTCGGCTTCGAGCTGACGCGGCGCCTTGTCCAGTACAGACATGTCCGCGTCGAACTTGCGCGCACCAGGCTGGCTGGCCAGCGCCCGGTACTGGGCCAGCAGTTTTTCGCTGTCCACTTTTTCCACCTTGCTGGTGTCCCACTGCAGCTTCAGCGCATCGCGGCCCTGTTTGGCAGGCCAGTAGCCATCAGCCACCACGGCGATGCCCTCGGCGCCACGGTCCAGCGGAATGCGCAGCACGGCCCTGACGCCCTTGATGGCACGCGCGGCGCTGTCATCCACCGAAGCCAGGCGGGCACCGAACACTGGCGGGTGGGCAACAAGCGCCGTCAACTGGCCGGGCAGGCGAACATCAATGCCAAAGTCCTGACGCCCGCTGCTTTTGGCGCGTGCATCCAGCCGTGTGGTGGCCTGGCCAATGATGCGAAAGTCTTTCGGGTCCTTGAGTGTGACTTTTTCAGGCACGGGAAGGGCCATGGCGGCTTCCGCCAGTTCGCCATAAGCGAGCTTGCGCCCGTCAGCGGCCAGCACGATGCCAGCCTGGGTACGCAGTGTGTTCACATCAACACTCCAGCGCGCCGCCGCAGCGGCCAGCAGCATGGCGCGGGCACGGGCACCCAGTTCGCGGTACTGTGTGTAGCTGTTCTTGATGGAGTTTGAACCGCCGGTCAGGTGCATGCCAAAGAGAGGGTCATGATAGGCGGCATCGTTGGTGCCACTTTTGCTGCGCACCAGACTCCAGTCGGCGTCAAGTTCTTCAGCCAGGATCATGGGCAAGCCGGTTTGCACACCCTGGCCAAACTCCAGCCGGTTGATGGTGACCGTCACTTCACCATTTGCGGCGATCTGCACAAAGGCCGATGGCTGCTGTGTCGGCTTGAGGCCGGCAACAGGGGTTTGCGCCGCTGCCAGATGTGGAAAAGCGCCCAGTGCCAGGCCGCTGGCACCCAGCATCTTCAGAAAACTCCGGCGCGGCAAAACCGTGGCAACTTCATCAGGCTGGCCCTGGTGCATCAGGCGCTGGAAGGCACGCGGCATGTCGTGGGTATCAATAAGGGTCAACATGGTGATTCCTTCAGGCGAGGGTTCTGGCTGCATCGGCCACGGCGGCGCGAATGCGGGCATAGGTACCGCAGCGGCAGATATTGCCGGCCATCGCGCCGTCAATTTCGGCGGCAGTGGGCTGTGTGTTGCGCGGCAAGGTCTTGAGAAAAGCCGTGGCGCTCATGATCTGGCCACTCTGGCAATAACCGCATTGCGCCACGTCATGCTTGACCCAGGCGGCATGGACGGCGGCGCCAACCTTGTCGCTGCCATCGGTTGTGGCCTCGATGGTGGTGATTTTTTTACCCTCGGCAGCAGAAACCGGTGTGATGCACGAGCGTATGGCCTGGCCGTCCAGGTGGACGGTGCAGGCACCGCACAAGGCTGCGCCGCAGCCAAACTTGGTGCCGGTCATGCCCAGCGAGTCGCGCAAGGCCCAGAGTATCGGGGTGCCGGGGTCGGTGTCCAGCGTGTGCTGGCGGCCGTTGACATTTAGCATGCTCATGGTGGGGCAGTTCTCCGTGGGATGGATTTGTAGGTGGGTGGCAGGGCTGTGCTTGCCAAGTGTGCGCGGCTGCCCTGGCTGGTGTTTGCCGTTTCTGATTCTTGTTTTGCCTTTTTCAAGCTTTCGTCACATCAAGGCGCTGGACCCGGGGCGACCGGATGTACAGTGCCTTGCGGCGGGCCATCCCGGTACCTGCCTGCGACCTCTCAATAAACCCACAAACCCACCATCAGGGCCGGCTGACCATGCTTATCGAAACCCTGGCTCACGAGATTGGCAGGATTGCCCAAAATGACGGTGACCATATAACGCAGATTCCGCAGCTTGCGGTTTTCCGGCGTACCGGCAAGACCGAACCCGTGCCCTGCATTTACGCCCTCGGGCTGGTGGTGGTTGCACAGGGCGGCAAACAGGTCACCATGGGCGAACAAGTGCTGAACTACGGGCCAGGCCAGTCGCTGCTGTCCACGGTTGATTTGCCGGTGGTTGCCCAGGTCACCAAAGCAGACGTGGCCAAGCCGTTTCTGGGCATGTTTTTGACCCTGAATACCCACGCACTGGTGCAACTGGCCGGGGAGATGGATCTGCCGCCGCTGCCGCGCGGGCAGACGCCCCACGCCATATCCTTGCGGCCACTCGAAACACCGCTGCTCGACGCAGTCATACGCCTGATCCAGCTGCTGAACGAGCCCCAACTGATCACCAGCGTTGCGCCGTTGATCCAGCAGGAGATCATGGTGCGGCTGCTGTCAGGCCCGCATGGGCCTTATCTGCGGCATCTGGTGGCAGCAGGTTCACCCAGCCATCAGGTCGCGCAGGCCATGGCCTGGCTCAAGCAGAACTTCACGCGCGAGGTCCTGATGGACGACCTTGCCGCCAGCGCGCACATGAGCCCATCGACCTTCAGACAGCACTTTCGCAAGCTCACGGGCATGAGCCCTGTGCAATACCAGAAGCAGTTGCGCCTGCAGGAGGCGCGGCAACTGATGCTGAACCAGGCACTGGACGCCAGCAGCACAGCGGCGCGTGTGGGCTACGAAAGTGCCTCGCAGTTCAGCCGTGACTACAGCCGCCTGTTTGGCAGGCCACCGCAGCGCGACATCCGGCAAATCCGGTTTCTGCCGGATGCCGCGCTGGAACCGTCAGTGTCCTGAACACGACTCCAGTGCACGGGCAAGCCAGCAATTACTATGCATTTAATAGCTATTCATACCCGCATGATAAGCATCAAGATGCCGATTTGATGCATGAACTGGGCAAAGTCC
>JAZKIK010000707.1:0-1783 GCA_040384925.1 Pseudomonadota bacterium
GACGCCTTGCAGCCCATCCCGATCCGACTGCCACAGTACCGCGAGGGTTATGCAGGGCATCCCTTGACTCAAAAATGCAGACCAGGCCTTTGCCTGCAAGCTGCAGAATGCTGTCCATTTGACAGCCATCCATGCCTGCAACTCCAGGGCAATAACCCCATTTGATGCATAAAATCGGCATTTCAGGCCCAGATCATGTTTACAGACTCCCATTGCCATCTGAACTTTCCCCAGCTCAAGGCCCAGTTGCCGCAGATACGTCAGGCCATGAGCGAGGCGCAAGTCGGCCGCGCCCTGTGCATCTGCACCACTCTGGAAGAGTTTGAGGGTGTTCATGAACTTGCCACCACTTACGACAACTTCTGGTCCACCGTAGGTGTACACCCCGACAATGAAGGTGTGACCGAACCCAGCATCGACGACCTGGTAAGCCGGTCCGAGTTGCCTAAAGTGGTCGGTATTGGTGAAACCGGGCTTGACTATTTCCGGCTGGGTGAACGCAGCATTGCCGATATGGAGTGGCAGCGCGAGCGTTTTCGCGTACATATACGGGCAGCCCGGCAAACCACCTTGCCTCTGATCATTCACACCCGCAATGCCTCCGACGACACCATCGCCATCCTGAAGGAGGAAGGTGAGGGCGCAGAATCAGCAGGGCGGGCAGGTGGGGTTTTTCACTGTTTTACCGAAAGTCAGGAAGTGGCCCGCGCCGCGCTGGATCTGGGTTTTTACATCTCTTTTTCAGGAATCCTGACCTTCAAAACGGCCGCAGACCTGCGTGACGTGGTGAAGATGGTGCCACTGGACCGCATCCTGATAGAGACTGACAGCCCCTATCTGGCACCAGTACCGTATCGAGGCAAAACCAACAATCCCTCCTATGTGCCTTACGTTGCCAGAATGGTCGCAGAACTCAAGGGCGAGAGCCTTGAAACCATAGCCAGTGCGACCAGCCGCAACTTTGACCAGCTGTTCAAAGGGGTTCTGGCATGATGAAAATCCTCAAAAACCACTTCAGAATTGCGCTGAAGCTTGTTGTTTTAATTGGATTTAGTTGCGCTCATGCAGGCTCATATGAAGATTTCTTCAAGTTCATCAAACGCGACGAACCCGGCATCATCCAGCAGCTTCTGGTACGTGGTTTTGATGCCAATACACCCGACCCTTATGGCCAGCTCGGCCTGATCATGGCCTTTGAAGAGCCTTCACCCAAGGTCATACAGACCCTCATCGACTGGCCCAAGACCAATCTGAACACCCTCAACTCAAAAGGCGAAAGCCCGCTGATGATGGCTGCGCTCAAGGGTGAAGCCGGGTTTGCCGAGCAAATGATCAAAAAAGGTGCCGATGTCAACAAGACAGGCTGGACCCCACTGCACTACGCCGCCACTGGCGGCGACGTCAAGGTCATCAGTCTGCTGCTGGCAAACCATGCCTACATAGACGCTGAATCACCCAACGGCACAACGCCATTGATGATGGCCTGCAGATACGGCAGCACCGAGTCCGTCAAACTGCTGCTTGACGAAGGCGCTGACCCGACCCTGAAAAACAAACTTGGTGCCACAGCTCTGCAATTTGCGCTGGACGGCATACGGCCCGACGCGATTGCCATGATGACCAAAGCAGCCAGGGCGCAGGCTCCACGTTCAAACGGTCAGTGGTGAGGCTGGGTTGAGGGTTTGAAGCCTGGTGTCGAGTGGTGTATGGACGATTTTTTAATATTCCACGATGTATATTATGTTAAATAATGTTTTGTCTGCGAAGCTGCAACTCGCAAATA
>JAZKIK010000708.1:0-4827 GCA_040384925.1 Pseudomonadota bacterium
CAGCCCGCAGCGTTGTGCGGCAACACCACCAGCCGGAAAGGGTAGTCAGCCTGCACCATGAATTCAGCGCCCGGCAGCAGTTTGAGCCCGCCCTCCTTCGCCGCCACATGCGCCCGCACCACACCAGCCACCGAACATTCGTCCGTCACGGCCAGCGCGCTGTAACCAAGCTGCAAGGCACGTTCGACCAGCTCATGCGCATGTGATGCACCACGCTGAAAGCTGAAATTGCTCAGGGCGTGCAGTTCGACATAGTCGGGCAGCGGGGAGAAGCTGGTGCTGGACATCCGGTGCTTTTTTCAGGCAAAAAAACCATGCAGATACCAGGCACGTTGTGTTGCAGCAGCATCTGCCCCCACGGCCAGCCGTTCGCTGTAAATCCACAGCAAACTGCCTTGCTGACTTCGGTAAATATAGTAGTCACGCATGGCGGGCGGGTTCTGGCGGTTTTTGCTGGCCTGGCCAACACATTCACCGTCCATCAGCCAGCCACTGGCTTCCAGACGCTGTGGCCCAGCCATGCGGGTCAAACGCCCCTGGTAAACCGGGCTGTTGCCATGTGTGGCAAGTTGCAGCGGCTGGGGCAGCAACCAGCTGGGGTAGAGGGCTTCATTAAACGGCGAAACCTCGGTTTTCAAGCCTTTCATGCCGACTGCGCTGGCACGGCGGGTATGGGCAGCTACTGCTTTAATGGTTGCCAGGCAGCTTTTGGCATGGACCCAGCGCTGCATATGCTCGGGCCTGTGGTCGGCAGCGGCTTGCCAGGCCAGCACATTGGCGTCGCCCAGGCGTGCACTCAGGCGTTCAATCAGCTCCAATGCGCTGCCTTCACCGTGTTTTTGCTCCTGCATCAGCAAACTGCCGGTGGCGGTTGCTGCATCGGCCAGGCGTTCTGTTACCAGCGACAGCAGGCTCAGTGAATGCACAGGCGCTGGCAGTTTTTGCCGCGCCAGGTGTTCTGAAATCAGCCGTGCCACATGCCGCAGGTCCTGCGCGGGCTGGTCGGTGCGGATTTCAAGCTCGCCGCTGGGTGCCACATCACGGCGTTTGTCTAGGTGCCAGATGATTTTCAGGGCGCACAAGCCGCTTTGCCGCCCGAGCAGCCAGGCTTGCAACCTGACCAGCAGGCGGTTGATACCTTCCATCAAGGCTGGCGCGTGGCTGACCAGTGTTTCAAGTTCGATTTTTTCTTCAAACTGTTCAGGCAGTACCAGCCAGTCGTAACTGTCAGGCAAGGTGCCGCGGGCGCGGTCCAGCGCAGCCAGCAAGCCGGCACCAAAACGCCGCGCCACACCGTCACGCGGCAGCTTGAGCAGGTCGTCCCAGGTGCGGCAACCAATACGCTCCAGCACATCAAGATGAGGGCGTGCCGCACTGAGGGTGTGCATGGGCAACTGGGATACCCGGGTTTTGACAACAGGGCTTTGACAATGTTGCAATCGGAGTCGCCCAATTGCGATCAAGGACGTAGCGCCCTGTGCCCGCTGCACCTGTGCAACAAGCTGATGTGACTCAAAAAACAGGCTGATGTGCGCCTCCAGCAGTTGCGCCAGACGCGCCAGCCCGCCAAACAGCCGCAGGCTGCCCGTCACATCAAGCAGCACGGCTTCATCAAGCAGCGCCACACGCGGCGTGAAGACCAGCGCCAGACTGGCCACGCTGTGCTGCGCTGCCGCATCGTCAGGCACAGCCGGGCCGGCCTCAGGCATGCAGACTTGCAGTGCGATCCAGCGCATGGGTGGCCGTCCTTTCCTCTGGCTGCAAAGTTGTTGGAAAAATGCCTGGCAGCAAGGCCGGCAATGGCTGAAACGCCCTGCCCTGCTCCTGCCGTTTGCGCCTGACCCGGTCCTGGCTGGCCGCCAGCAAGGCCGACAGCCTTTCGGCTCTGGTTGCCAGCAAAACCGGTGCAGCCAGTGGTGGCCCACGCCTTTTTTTTACATGTACCAGCAGGTTGCCGGCGTCCTGGTGTGTACCTTCAAGCAGCAAACGCAGCGGCGCGGGTGAGGATTCATGCTGCGCGCGCAGCGGCCTGAAAACAAACAACAGCTTGTTGCAGGCATGCGCGGCTATCTGCAGGCGTCGCAAATGCGCGCTGCGCGCATCAGGCAACCAGGCCAGCACGGCCGCCACATCGGCACACAGCAAGGCCTCACGCGTTGCCCAGAGCAGCGCCACCGGGTCGCCAGCCCCGCCCTGCACACAAAGCAGCCGCCGCATGCCAAGCTGGCGCGCCCCCAGTGCTGGGCCAAACGGCAGATAAGGCGCACCCACCAGCACGGTCAAGCGCGCGGGTGACGCAGCCTGGGCCCTCACCAGCGCAGGCCCCAGCAAACCCCATTCATGCTGCCCCGCCTGCGGCTGCATTAATTCAACCAGGGCCCCCTGCGGCCAGCCACCACCAGGCAACACCCGGTTGAGCGCCGCATGACCGCTATCAAAAACCCCCAATTCAAGCGCCCCCAGCTCCCCGGCCCGCCAGACATCTGCATTGGCAAGGCTATTGGCTAAACCCGGCGAGGTAGGGGCAGAAAGAGCGGGCGCAGGCATGGGGTGGTTTCAAATCTGAATGAATACTGTTTATATTTACAGTATATGCGTGGATTTGATGCCTGGGTCTGCTGGGTCAGACTGGTTTTTGTAACGGGGGAAGTGTTCGGTTTTTGACTAAGTTGTGCCGGATTGGTCACAATAAACAATCCTGTTCTTATCGTGCAGTCACGGCACGCCCTTTCCAGCGAGGTTTACAAAGGTCATGACACTGAGTGAAAAGCTCAAGCGCTGGGCCAAACGGATCAAACGGGACGGCATCACACTTTGGTTTGCGGGCAAACATTCCGGCACCCCCTGGTACGCAAAGGCACTGGGTGTTTTTGTTGTGGCCTATGCGCTTAGCCCTATCGACCTGATACCTGACTTCATTCCTGTTTTGGGGTATCTGGATGATGTGCTGCTGCTTCCAGGCCTGATCTGGCTCACCATCCGCCTCTTGCCGCCTGAGGTACTGGCTGAATGCCGCAGCCAGGCCGATCAATGGATCAAGGCAAACGGCGCAAAGCCCAGCAGCCGGGCTGGCGCGTTCTTTATCGTTGCACTGTGGCTGGTGTTTTTAATCGCTGCGTGGTTCTGGCTTGTTCAGCCTCGCCTGCAGCAGTGATTGTTTCCAGGCTCAATCATCGTCCGAAGCATCCAGCCCTGGAAACAGCACTTCGGTAAAACCAAACTGCGTAAAGTCCCGAATCCGCATCGGGTACAGCTTGCCAATCAGGTGGTCACATTCATGCTGCACCACCCGTGCATGAAAACCGTCCACCGTGCGGTCAATCGGGTCGCCGTACTGGTCAAAACCGGTGTACCTGATGCGTGAAAACCGCGGCACCACACCACGCAGGCCAGGTACCGAGAGGCAGCCTTCCCAGCCATCTTCTTCACCCGCATCCAGCGGCGTGATGACGGGATTGAGCAGCACGGTGCGCGGCACCAGCGGTGCATCGGGGTAGCGCGGATTGGCGGCATCTGTGCCAAATATCACCAGTTGCAGGTCAACCCCAATCTGCGGTGCCGCCAGTCCGGCGCCATTGACGGCACGCATGGTGTCAAACATGTCTGATATCAGCAAGTGAATGGCGTCGGTATCAAACTCCGTCACTGGCTTGGCGATGCGCAGCAGGCGGGGGTCGCCCATTTTGAGGATTTCGCGTATGGTCATATGGAATTGAGTCTTTCACGCCAATAGTCAAATCAAGCGCGTAATTTGGCGAAAAGCTCGTCAATCGGTGCAGCAATCAGCTCGCCATGTTCCATGGCAGCAACCCTGTCACTGGCTTCCACAAGCCAGGCCGCCGGATCTAGTGACTCCAACAGGGCATCAATCAGTTTTAGCCGTTCGTCAGCCCGCAGCTTGCAGGCGGAGTCAAAAATTTCGGCAGTAGTCATGAGCTGATTGTCTCCAACATTACACAGACCTACAAGTCGGCCTCAGAATCAACATCAGGCGAACCAACCGCAAGCATCGCCTTCATAGCCTCTTCATCAATAACCGTCACCCCCAGTTCCTGCGCCTTGACCAGTTTGCTGCCCGCTTCGCTGCCTGCCAGCAGGTAGTCAGTCTTTTTGCTGACGCTGCCTGATACCTTGGCACCTGCGGCTTCGAGCATTTCTTTGGCTTCTTCACGGCCCAGTGTGGGCAGAGTGCCAGTGATGACAAAGGTTTTGCCAGTCAGCAGCTGCGGCGCTGCGGCGGCGGGTTCGTGTTCTTCCCAGGTCACACCGCAGGCCCTGAGCTGTTCGACCACTTCCCGGTTGTGTGGCTGGCTGAAAAAGGTAAACAGGCTTTTGGCGACGATGGGACCGATGTCGGGCACCTGCAGCAGCTCTTCTTCGGTCGCGTTCATGATGGCGTCAAGTTTGCCGAAATGTTTGGTCAAACCCTTGGCCGTGCCCTCGCCTGCATGGCGAATGCCGAGGCCGAACAAAAACCGGGGCAAGGTGGTTTTTTTTGACTTTTGCAGCGCCTCCAGCAGGTTTTGTGCTGACTTGTCGGCCATGCGGTCAAGATTGGAGAGTGCTACCAGGCCCAGGCGATACAGATCAGGCAGGGTGTTGATGATTTTGGCTTCGACCAACTGGTCAACCAGCTTTTCACCCAGCCCTTCGACTTCAACCGCACGGCGCTGCACAAAATGCAGAATTGCCTGTTTGCGCTGGGCGCTGCAAAAAAGTCCGCCGGTGCAGCGGCAATCGACCTCGCCCTCTTCACGCACTACGCTGCTGCCGCATACCGGGCAAGTGGCAGGCATGCCGAAGACTGGTGCCTCGCCCTGGCGTTTG
>JAZKIK010000709.1:0-2514 GCA_040384925.1 Pseudomonadota bacterium
CTCAAGCGGTCAGCCAGAAAGGCCTTGTCGGAGGGCACCAGTTCAACACTTGCTGCAGATGCGGTCCCCTTCCTGGCTTCGCTCCAAAGCAGCTCTGCTGAATGTTTTCAGGATCGTGAAATGGGTGATTTGTTGGCCATGTGTGTTGCAAAACATGGCAGCGCAACACGCCCTGTACTGTTCATAAGAGGATTGTGCGATCAGTGCACATTTTCTCCATTTATTTTGAAAAGGATTAATTGATGTCCAAACAATTCGACGTCATCGTCATTGGTGGCGGCCCCGGCGGTTACATCGCCGCGATCCGTGCAGCCCAGCTGGGTTTTAACGTAGCCTGTATTGACGAGTGGAAAAACGCCAAGGGTGGCCCGGCTTTGGGTGGCACCTGTACCAATGTGGGTTGCATTCCTTCAAAAGCGCTGCTGCAGTCGTCCGAGCACTATGAGCAGGCCAGCCACCACTTTGCCGATCACGGTATTGAGGTCAAAGGCCTGGGTCTGAATATTGCCAAGATGGTGGGCCGCAAGGACACCGTGGTGAAACAAAACAACGACGGTGTTTTGTATCTGTTCAAAAAGAACAAGGTGACTTTTTTCCACGGGCGCGGCTCGTTTGTGGCGGCCAAGGACGGTGTTTACGAGATCAAAGTGGCAGGCGCTGCCGAAGAAGTGATTTCGGGCAAGCACATCATTGTTGCCACCGGCTCCAACGCCCGGGCCTTGCCAGGTGCGCCATTTGATGAAGAAAACATTCTGTCCAACGATGGTGCCCTGCGTATGGGTGCCGTGCCTGCCAAGCTGGGCCTGATCGGCTCGGGTGTGATTGGCCTGGAAATGGGTTCGGTCTGGCGTCGTCTGGGTGCAGAAGTCACTGTGCTTGAAGGCCTGCCGACATTCCTCGGTGCAGTTGACCAGCAAATCGCCAAGGAAGCGCACAAAGCCTTCGTCAAACAGGGTTTGAAGATTGAGCTCGGTGCAAAGGTTGGCGAGATCAAGTCAGGCAAAAAAGCTGTTTCGGTCGCCTATACCAATGCCAAAGGCGAAGCTCAAGTGCTGGAAGTTGACAAACTCATCATCTCGATTGGCCGGGTCGCCAACACCATTGGCCTGGCACCCGAGGCTGTCGGCCTGGCGCTGGACGAGCGCGGCGCCATCGTGGTGGATGGCGAGTGCAAAACCAGCCTGCCCAATGTCTGGGCCATTGGTGACGTGGTACGTGGCCCCATGCTGGCACACAAAGCCGAGGAAGAGGGCGTTGCTGTGGCCGAGCGTATTGCCGGGCAGCACGGACATGTCAACTTCAACACCATTCCCTGGGTGATCTATACCAACCCCGAAATCGCATGGGTTGGCCAGACTGAAGAGCAGCTGAAGGCTTCGGGACGTGCTTACAAGGCAGGGACTTTCCCCTTCCTGGCCAATGGCCGGGCACGCGCTTTGGGTGACACCACCGGCATGGTGAAAATGCTGGCCGATGCTGCCACAGACGAAATTCTTGGTGTGCATATCGTCGGCCCCATGGCCAGCGAGCTGATTGCCGAATGTGTGATGGCCATGGAGTTCCGTGCGAGCAGCGAAGACATCGCCCGCATTTGCCATGCTCATCCATCCTTGAGCGAGGCCACCAAAGAGGCGGCTCTGGCGGTAGACAAACGAACGCTCAATTTTTGAGTTTTTTGAATGAAGATGGCCGGCTGCGCCTGTTTTACGGGCCTGGTCGGCTGTTAAATTCATGGTCAACAGGAATTCAGATCTGTGAGTGTCAAGCAAGCCTATGAGTCGGAACTGGCGTCAAGAGGCTATGTTGCCGACCCTGCACAACTGCGGGCAGTCGATGCGCTTGAGCGTTGCGCAAACGAGTGGAGTGCCTTCAAGGCGCAACGCTCCAATGCCTTCAAAAAGCTGATCAACCGGCCTGAGGTGCCCCGCGGGGTTTACATGTACGGCGGGGTAGGGCGGGGCAAGAGTTTTTTGATGGACTGCTTTTTCAACGCAGTTCCGCTCAAGCGCAAAACCCGGCTGCATTTTCATGAATTCATGCGGGAGGTACACCGGGAACTGCGCGAGCTGCAAGGCACGGTCAATCCGCTGGATGAACTCGGCAAGCGCATTGCCAAACGTTACCGCCTGATCTGTTTTGACGAATTTCATGTGGCGGACATCACCGACGCGATGATTCTTCACCGTCTGCTGGCAGCCTTGTTTGAAAACGGCGTGGGTTTTGTCACCACTTCCAATTTTCAGCCGGATGAGCTGTATCCAAACGGCATGCACAGGGACCGAATTTTTCCGGCCATTGAACTGCTCAAACAGAATCTGGAAGTGCTCAGTGTTGACAACGGTACCGATTACCGGCGGCGTGCGCTGGAGCAGGTCAATCTTTATCACACCCCGCTTGGCCCGATAGCCGATGCAGAAATGACCGAGGCTTTTGCTCGTCTGGCCGAGTCGCAGGATGAGAACCCGGTGCTGCAGATTGAGTCACGCCAGATTCAGGCCATACGCAAGGCTGGCG
>JAZKIK010000709.1:2524-6658 GCA_040384925.1 Pseudomonadota bacterium
CTGGCGGGGTCGTCTGGTTTGACTTCAAGACCCTGTGCGGCGGGCCAAGATCACAAAATGACTACCTGGAAATTGCCACCCAGTTTCACACCGTGTTTTTAAGTGATGTCCCTGTCATGCCTGTGCGGATGGCGTCTGAAGCCCGGCGCTTTACCTGGCTGATAGACGTGCTTTACGACCGTCGTGTAAAACTCATCATGTCAGCAGCGGTGGTACCTGAGGCCTTGTATGTGTCTGGTCCTTTGGCGCACGAGTTTCCTCGTACCATCTCAAGGCTGAATGAAATGCAATCTGCAGAGTTTCTGGCACTTGAACGCAGGGATGTGGACACCACACTGACATGAAAAAAATTGTTGCCGCATGTTTCTGGGCCTTATCAGTCCTGCCTGGAGCTATGGCCCAGACTCCCACCATCGCATTACCGGAAGCATCCCGCCAAGCCACGGCAGATGCCGAGCGCACACGTATCAGTGCCGAGCGAGCCCGACTGGAAGCTGGTTTTACCAATGAAAATGCGGCGTGTTACAAGATTTTTTTTGTAAACAACTGCCTTGAAGAAGTCAAAAACCGTCAGCGTGATGCGCTGGCTGATCTGCGACGTCAGGAGGTTTTACTGAACGAACAGGACAGGAAATCGAAAGCGGCCGAACAGGTTCGCAAGACAGAAGAGAGGTCGTCGCCTGAAAAACAACAGCAGGAAGCCGACAAACGAGCCGAAGCCCTCAAAAACTTTCAGTCCCGGGCAGAGCGTGAAAAACAGAAAGATGCCGACAGGGTCACCACACAGGCAAATGAAAAGACTTATAGCGAAGCAACAGCCAATCGCCTGAAAAACAGCCAGAACAAGGCAAATGCCAGGTCAGAAAAACAGGCTGCCGCAGCGGAAAAAGTAAAACAGCTGAATGAACGGCAGCAAAAAGCCAAAGAGCGGCAGGCCAGACACGCGCGCGATGAGCTTGCCCGCACCAAAACGCCATCAAAACCGCTGCCCGTCCCGCCTTGAGTGCCAAGCTAGCGCAACACTTCAGGCAGTGTTCACCCCGGTTTTGACGAGGGATTTGTTAACTCAATGGCTCCAGTTTGACTATCACCAGGGACAGGTTGTCACCGCCGCCACGTGAGCGTGATCTGGCTTTCTGAATTAAAAATTCGGTCGCTTCCCTGGCCGAGAGCATGGACAAGGCCGAGCCAATCTCGCTGGCGCTGAAATAGTGCCAAACGCCGTCACTGCAGGCGATCAGCACATCATCAGGAAATAATTGCGGAATGAAGTGCTGGCTGATGGGCGGCGCTTCTTCGGTACCCAGGCAACCCATCAGGATATTCGACTGGGGGTGTACGTTCGCCTCTTCGTCGGTGATTTCACCCTTGTCAACCAGCGTTTGCACGTAAGAATGATCAATGGTTCGATACACCAGCTTGCTGCCGTGAAAGTGATAAATCCGGGAGTCACCAGTATGGACCCAGTGACAGTCACCGGCAGGATTGATCAGGAACGCTGCCAGGGTGCTGTGCGGCTCCTGTTCGGCAGAAATGGCGGTCAATTTAATGACAATATGAGCTTCTTCAATGATCTGCTTGAGCATGGAAGGCGCATCATCGGATTCAGGCGAATAACGCTCAAACAATTGTTTGGCTGTCATCATCACCTGGTCCGAGGCCTTGCGTCCACCGCTGCGGCCACCCATCCCGTCAGCCACAATGCCAAGAATGCAGCCAGACACACGCTGGTGACTGATCAGGTTGACCTGATCCTGCTGATAGTCCCGGTCACCCTTGTGGATACCGGTGGATGCTGTAATTCGATAGCCTTTTGACATCTTGCATGTTTGGTCGGGTCAGAGGGACTCGATTTATCTTCCTAATCAACGTATTATCAGAGCAAGCAGAGCGCGTTGATAAATACCTTGAACCTAAATTTGCATTCACCTGAACGACGGCTGATCGAGTTAAAAATCGAACATGCGGATCTGAATGCTTTAGTAGACATTGCAGTCCATGCCACGCCGATTGACGAATTGATGCTGCGACGCCTCAAAAAGCGTCGGCTACTTCTTCGAGACCAGATATCAAGGCTCGAAAAATCACTTGACACCCCAGAGCCTGCCTGATGGATCTTGAGTTCGAAGTCCAGGAGGCGTTTGCGCCCGGCGGTGTGTTGTCACGCACGGTTGATCAATTCGTCGCGCGCCAGGGGCAGGCCGAGATGGCTCTGGCCGTTGCCCAGGCCATTGAAAACTCCGAAGCGCTGGTTGTTGAGGCCAGCACAGGTGTGGGCAAAACATTCTCTTATCTTGTTCCTGCGCTGCTCAGTGGTGAGAGGGTACTGCTGTCCACCGCTACCAAGGCGCTCCAGGATCAATTGTTTGGCCGTGATTTGCCCAGGCTTGTTGAGGTGCTCGGCGTTCCTGTCAGCACCGCCCTGCTGAAAGGGCGTGCCAGTTATTTGTGTTTGCATCGGCTTTCCCTGGCAAGACAGGATGCAGATGCCCAGGACAGGGGCACATTGCATTCGCTTGCGCGAATTGAAAAATGGTCCTTGCTGACCCATTCAGGTGATCTGGCCGAACTGCCGGGTCTGGATGAAAGGTCTCCGCTGATTCCGCTTGTTACCTCTACCCGTGAAAACTGTCTGGGCGCGCAGTGTCCCAAATTCCGGGCATGTCATGTCAATCTTGCCCGGCGTGAGGCGCTGGCTGCTGATGTGGTGGTCATCAATCACCATCTTTTTTTTGCAGATCTTGCGGTGCGTGAATCAGGTGTTGCCGAGCTGCTGCCTACGGTTCGTATCGCAATTTTTGACGAAGCGCATCAGCTGAATGAAACAGGTGTGCAGTTTTTGGGTAAAAACCTGACGACAGGCCAGCTACTTGATTTTTGCCGTGATTTGCTGGCGGCTGGTTTGCAGCTGGCACGGGGTCTGGTGGACTGGCAAAACGTGGTGGGCCACTGCGAACAGGCTGCGCGTGAACTTCGTCTGTGCGCTGGCAAAAGTTTCCCAGGTGCCAAGCTGCGCTGGACAGCGCATGCACCGGAAAATATTGACGAATCGGTATGGGTATCGGCGCTGGATGCCGTAAAAACTTCGTTTTTTGAAGCGGCTGAGGCACTGGACAGTGTGAGTGAAATCGCCCCTGATTTTGTCCGGCTTCAGGAGCGCGCCAACAGATTGGCCGAAAGGGCGCGCGATTTTGCTGCTCCCTGTGAGGTGGATTGTGTGCGCTGGATCGACATCGGCGCACAGCTGCGGCTGATTGAATCTCCACTGAATATCGCAAAAGCCGTCAAGGCCAAAATGCTTGATGCCCCTGGTGGGGCAAACAAGTCCTGGGTGTTTACATCGGCGACTTTGGGTGACGACGAAAAATTAAGCTGGTTTACACAGGCCTGTGGGCTGGAGGGGGCGCGGGTTTTACGTGTTGGCAGTCCTTTTGACTATGCCAGTCAGGCAGCGCTTTACGTTACCCCGAACTTTCCCAAGCCGTCCGAGGCTGCGCATCCATTAAAGGTTGCCGAAGCTGTCGCGTTGTGGGCCAGGCGACTCGGTGGCCGGACCATGGTGCTGACCACGACACTTCGTGCATTGCGTGTGATTGGCGAGGCTTTGCAAACCTCTTTTGAGCAGTCGAGCGACGTCGAAGTACTGGTTCAGGGCAGCATGCCAAAACGTGTGTTGATAGACCGGTTTCGACAGGGCAATGCTGAAGGGCAGCGCGGCTGTGTCATGGTGGCATCCGCATCATTCTGGGAGGGGATTGATATACCCGGAGAGGCTCTTCAGCTGGTTGTCATCGACAAGCTGCCTTTTCCCCCGCCAAATGATCCCATGGCAGAAGCCCGCTCCAGGGCTCTGGAGGCGACAGGTCGAAGTGCGTTTGGCGAATATTTTTTGCCGGAAGCCGCTGTTGCGCTGAAGCAGGGTGCTGGCCGCCTGATACGCCGTGAAACGGATCAGGGGGTGCTGGTTGTTTGTGATGCCCGGCTTGTTTTGATGGGTTATGGCAAACGCCTGCTGAGGGCGCTGCCAGCCATGAAACGCTTGCAGTCAGAGACTGAGCTGATGGTGCAACTGGACAGTCTTAGGGCTCGTTCGTCAATAACTTGAACATTTGACTCGCTGGCCTTGGGCGCGCT
>JAZKIK010000710.1:0-5655 GCA_040384925.1 Pseudomonadota bacterium
CTGCTGCGGCAGGCGTTTGCCCAGGCCTTCCAGGCCAACGGCATTCAGCATGGCCTGTACCCGGCCTTCATCTGCCTGGCCCAGCAACAGCAGGGGCAAGGCCACGTTTTGCGCCACGTCCAGATGCGGCAGCACATGAAAAGCCTGAAACACAAAACCCACATGCTGGCGCCGCAGCAGGGCGCGGCCATCGTCTGGCAGGCTGGCGAGGTCAATGCCTTTTAAAGTGACTGAACCTTCGTCCCAGCTGTCCAGCCCTGCCATGCAGTTCAGCAGGGTTGATTTGCCAACGCCTGACTGCCCGACGATGGCGACAAATTCGCCAGGCGCAACATCGAGCGTGACATGGCTGAAAACCGCGCTGTCGCCGTACCGTTTGCCCAGGTTTTTAAGGTGCAGCGTCATGTTTGACCAGTTTGTACGGTTTTGCTGACCAGCGCCAGCACCTGCTCAAGCGCATCAGGCGCATCGCAGGCGACGATATGCCTTTGCGGCATCGAGCGCAGCCAGGTGATCTGTCTTTTGGCCAACTGGCGGGTAGCGGCCATGCCTTTTTCACGCAGTTCGCTCATGGGTGATGTGCCCTCCAGAACCTCCCAGGCCTGGCGATAACCCACACAGCGCATGGACGGTAAATCCGGTGTCAGGTCGCCACGGGCTCTCAGGGTTTTGACTTCTTCGATAAAACCAGCCTCCAGCATGAGGTCAAAGCGCTGGGCAATACGGCCGTGCAACCAGCTTCTTTCTGCGGGTTCCAAAGAAACCAGGGTGGTAGCGCAAGTGCCGCGAACATCATCAGTCATGTTTTTGCCGGCAATTTTTTGATGAAAAAATGACAGCGGCTGACCTGACACCCTGAAGACCTCCAGCGCACGCGATATACGTTGTGAATCCTGCGGTTCCAGCCGCGCGGCTGTCAGCGGGTCAACACGGGCGAGCAGTGCGTGCATGGCGGGCCAGCCTTTTTCAAGCGCTTCGGTGGCGATTTCTGCGCGAACGGCCGGGTCCGCTTTGGGCATGTCGTCCAGCCCGTCAAACAGCGCCTTGAAATAAAGCATGGTACCGCCCACCAGCAGCGGCAATTTGCCGCGTGCGCTGATGTCACTGATCAGGCGTTTTGCGTCGGCCACAAATTCGGCAGCGCTGTAGGCGTTCAGCGGGTCGCGTATGTCTATCAGGTGGTGCGGCACGCTGGCAAGTTCTGCAGCGCTGGGTTTGGCCGTGCCTATGTCCATGCCGCAATACACCAGGGCTGAATCAACGCTGATGATTTCAACATCGTATTGCTGCGCAATGGCCAGCGCGGCTGCGGTTTTGCCAGATGCAGTGGGTCCCGCGATGGCGATGCTGCCCGGCTTCAAACTGCTTCGGCGCTTGCGGGCGCAGGTTCACCGTATTTGCGAACGACTGTCCAGGCTGATGTGGCGATCAAAACGCTCCAGAACCAGACGCCGTTGGTCAGCGGCCGGACACTGCCGTCCATATGCGCGCCCAGCCAGCCGCCCATGCCAAACGCCGCCACCATCATCAAAAAACCATTCAGCGCCGATGCTGCCCCGGCTGATTTGGGAAAAGGCCCGACAGAGCCACTTTGGCCGCAAGGCTGATGCACACCATGAGCGAGCATGAACAGGTAATACGGCAGCATGATGGCCCAGACGTTTTGTACCCCGGCCCAGGCCAGCACACCCATCAGGGTGCCACCAGTCACACTCAAAACAGCGGCGATGGCGACCGAACGACGCAGGCCGAAGCGTGGCAACAAACGCCTGCAAACAAAGGTACCGGCCAGATAGGCAATACACATTGAAAACATGATCAGCGCGTATTGCGGTTTGCTCAGGCCGAGCACCTTGATGAATACAAAAGACGAGGCACCCAGAAAAGTAAAAAGCCCTGCATATGAAGCCACTGACAGCGCTGAAAACGCCAGAAAAGTCGGATTCCGGCAAATTTCAGCCCAAGCCGTCAGCAATACCGCAGGCTGCAGGGCCTGGGGGTTTTTGTGGGCCAGGGTTTCCTTGAAGCGCAGCGCAATCAGCGTGAGAGACGCCGCGCCAAACACTGCTGGTGCCATCAGGGCGGTACGCCAGCCAAAAAACTCGGCCAGAAAACCACCAAGCGGCGCACTGATGGCGGCCAGCAAGCCCAGGCCGCTCAAACCTTTGGACATGATGCGCGCACCATCGGCCGGCAGGTACAGGTCACGCACGATGGCGCGGGCGCACATCACCACTGCGCCCATGGCCGCACCCTGCACGATGCGCCAGACAATCAGCAAATCCATGCTTGAAGCCAGCGTGCTGCCTACTGACGCCAGTGTGTAGGCCGCCAGGCCGCAGAGCAGAATCGGCCGCCGCCCAAAGCGATCGGACAGAGGCCCCCAGATCAGTTGTGAACAGCCAAACGCCAGCAGCAACGCACTCAGGGTCAGCTGCGCCTGCGACATCGCCGCGCCAAAACCTTCGGTCAGCGCGGGCAGGGCAGGCAGGTAAAGGTCAGTGGTAACGGGCTGAATGCCCAGCAGCGCAGACAGAATCAGCACAATCAGCCCAGCGGACATGGGCGCTGATGGTGTGCCTGTACTGGCTGGCAAAGCAGCAGAAAGGGCGGCAGATTTGGAGGAAGTTGACGGGGAAACAGGCATCCGGCCAAGCGTATCAGATTGGGCGTTTATCGGCTGGGGCTGCCGCGCCGAAATACCTGGCCGGTTCAGGGAACTGCAGCTACATTGATTTTCATCAAACGGGCCAGCGCCTGCCGGTACTGTGCCTGCCCGACCTGGTTGGTGTTGTGGTGCGAGCCACCTTCCACCAGAACAAACTGTTTGGGCTCTGCTGCAGCCTCGTACAGCTTGCGGCCCAGGTCCGGCAGGATCATGCGGTCTTCACCACCATGCACCACCAGCAGCGGCGAGCCGATCTGGCTGACCTTGTTGACCGCCTCAAACCGCTGGGTAATCAGCAGTGACACCGGCATCCACCCCCATTGCGAGCTGCTCACCACATCGGCAATCGAGGTAAAGGTGCCTTCAACAATGGTACCGCTTTCGTCAGCCACCTCAGCGGCGAGGTTGATGGCAATGGGCCCCCCCAGAGAGTGGCCAAAAATGTAGCGCGGCCTGTCAGGGTATTTTTTTGCCATCCAGTCCCAGGCGACACGGGCGTCTTCATAAGCTGATGTTTCAGAGGGCAGCAGGCCCGTGCTTTTGCCAAAACCACGGTAGTCAATCGCCAGCACCGAAAAGCCCAGTTCCTGCATGCGCCGCATGCGCGGGGCCGAACCTGTGACGTTGAAACGGGCACCGTGCAAATAAAGCAAAACCGGTGCCTTGGCTTGCGATGTGGTCGGTGGATCTGACTTTGGCATCAGCGCCGAATCAGCTGGATCAGTGGCAGTGGCAGTGGTTTCGTCAGCAGGTAGCCACAAGCCATGCAGCCGGACTGACTTGCCGTTGTCCTTGTCCTTGAAGTCAATCCAGACCTCATCCATGCCCTGGGCTGCAGCCGTGCCGCCGCTCCAGGTGCGGTCACTGGGCTGAAAAATCCAGGCGCGCTGTTTTTCGTCGAGGGTGGCGCAACCGGCCAGAAGTGCCGTGGAGATACCGATGGATATGAAGAGGTGCCGAAGTCGAATCATGGCTGGATGATGCGGGCGGTGCAAAAAAGTTCAGTCCCGACAGGGATCGGGTGAGTTGTTGCCAAAACCTAGCGCAAGCCGCTTCTGTATTTTTTCATCATCTCGGCGCGCATGTCAAGCTCGGATTGCCCCATTGTTTCCTTGTCAGGCGCTGGACTGAGGGTGGTCATTTCAGGGGCTGGGTTTTTTGAACCCGCAGGCGCTCGCATGGAGTTGCGCGGCCCCAGCATCTTGGACTCCAGGTAGGCGGCACACTCCCTGAGTCGGCTGTCGTGGCTGCTCTTGGCTTGGTCAACGACTTCTCTTGCGTATGCAAAATCGTGCAGAAAATGGGGCACATCCAGCGTACGGCCGAATTCGCGCTTCATGGGGATGACCATGCGGATGGCGTAGCTCATCGACTCGCTGTCGTCAAAGCCGCTGGGTAATAAAGCGCTGCTCATACAATTGAACATTCACGAATGGTTGCCATGGTTGCTGTTTTTTGTCAATGCTGCGTCATTTCAGAGCATTTCGCCATGCTGGGAAACGTCAAGACCTATTTTTTCTGACTCGGCATCAACCCGCAGGCCGGCAATCGGGCCGACTACCAGAAGAATCAGCCAGGTCGCCATACCTGCATAGGTCATGACAACCAGCGCGCCAGTCAGGTTTGTAAGTATGGTTGCCGTGACGGGGGCAATTTCGCTCAAGGCAAAAACCGGTGTCAGTACCGTGCCGATCACACCACCCACGCCATGCAGGGCGAACACGTCCAGCGTGTCATCTATGCCAGTGACCGACTTGAACATGGTTACAGCAAAAAAACAGATGATGCCGGAGGTAGCGCCAATCGAAGCACCGCCGACAATGCCAGTGAATCCTGATGCGGGGGTGATTGCAATCAAGCCGGCAATCGCGCCAGTGACCATGCCGAGCACGCTCATCTTGCCGCGTTTGATGAATTCACAAATACCCCAGGCGAAAGCACCCACGCCCGCTGCAATCTGCGTCACCAGCAATGCACCGGCTGCGCGTGAGCTGGCTTCGAAGGCCGAGCCGGCATTAAAACCAAACCAGCCCGCCCAGATCAGGCCAGCCCCAATAACCGTCACCATGAGGTTGCTGGGGACCATGGGTTCGGTGCCGAAACCCCTGCGTGGCCCCAGGACTTTGGCTGCAACCAGACCCGACGCGCCTGCTGTGATGTGAACAACCGTGCCCCCTGCAAAGTCCATGTGACCCATGGCCGCGAGCCAGCCACCCGGCTGCCATACCCAGTGCGCAACCGGCGCGTAGACCAGCAGGGTCCAGAAGCCGGCAAAAAACACGGTTGCACTGACACGCATGCGCTCAGCCGTTGCACCCACGATCAGTGCAAACGAGATAATTGCAAAAGCCATCTGAAACATGAAAAACGCTGATTCTGGAACGCTTGGTGCAGAAGGGTGGGCACCTACTTTGGCACCGATCAGTTTGGCAGCAAAAAGCCTGTCCATCCCGCCAATCCAGCTGTTGCCCGGCGTGAATGCCAGCGAATAACCCAACATGGCCCAGACCAGCGTAACAACCGTGGTGGCAGCAAAAATATGCGCAACGATAGACAGCGCATTCTTTTGACGCAGCATGCCGCTGTAAAAAAGCATGATGCCGGGTACGGTCATTAAAAGCACCAGCACGGTGCAAACCAGTAACCAGGCAGTGTCGCCACCGTTAAACGTGATTTGCTGGGCGGCTTGCGCTGGTGGCGTTGCCTGTGCCCAGGCTCCCAGCGAGCTTGTCAGACCCAGGGCACCAGGGATGCTTGCCCGACCTATTTTTTTTGTGTTCATGCGCTTTGTCTCTGCTTGTTATTGGTGCCGACTGGCCGCACCTTTACGAGCATCATGCATCTCACAGATGCAAAAAACAGCTGGAAAAACCCTGAAAAACCAAAAGTTGCACACTAATGGGAAATTTTGTAAACAAGGGTTTCAATGCGGCGCTTGTGGGGTGCCAAAAAGACCAGCATTTGACAAAGCTCGCCACATCCTGATG
>JAZKIK010000711.1:0-4272 GCA_040384925.1 Pseudomonadota bacterium
CAACAATCGCCAGCGTTTCACCGGGGTGCACCTGCAGGTCAACACCCTGCAGCACCGTGACGTCAAGGCGGCCTTCGATAAAACGTTTGGTAATGCCTGTTGCACCAAGAACGATTTCGCCGTTCAAGGTGGGGCCGCTGGGCTGGCTCTGCCAGACCGCAGGCGCAGCGGCCCCCTCGGGGGGCAGCGAACCACACGAAGTGGGGAGCGTGGGGGCGATATCATTCATAGCGCAGTGCCTCCGCCGGGTTCACACGGCTGGCGCGCCAGCTGGGGTACAGGGTGGCCAGAAAAGCCAGAATCAGCGCAATCACGGCAATCGGCATGATGTCGGCATATTGCGGTTCACTGGGCATACGGCTGATCAGGTAGATGTCCTTGGGTAAAAAACTGGCGTTCAGCATGCGTTCCATCGCAGGCACGATCACATCAATATTAAAGGCGACGCTCAGACCCAGCAGCAGCCCGGACAGGGTGCCAATCACCCCTACCATCGCGCCCTGCACCACAAAAACACCCATGATGCTTTTCGGGCTGGCACCCAGGGTGCGCAAAATGGCAATGTCGGCCCGTTTGTCAGTCACCGTCATCACCAGGGTGCTGACCAGATTGAAGGCTGCAACTGCGACGATCAGTGTCAAAATAATAAACATCATGCGTTTTTCAAGCTGAACGGCTGCAAACCAGGTCTTGTTCTGCCGTGTCCAGTCCCGAATCAGCAAATCACCGCTGAGGGTTCCTGACAGCTCCATAGCCACTTCGCGCGCCTGGTGCAAGTCCTTGAGCTTGATGCGTATGCCGGTCGGGCCTTCAAGCCGGAAGATTTTGGCAGCATCGTCCTGATGCATCATGACCAGCGCCGAATCGTATTCAAAGTGGCCCGAATCAAAGGTGCCAACCACCGTCATCTGCTTCAGGCGCGGCACCACACCGGCAGGTGTCACCTGGCCGCTGGGCGCAATCAGCGTGACGGTATCACCCTCACGCACACCCATGGCGCGGGCCAGTTCACCGCCCAGCACCACCCCAAACGCACCCGGAACCAGTTTGGCCAGCGTCGGCGCTGTGGTCGCAGCCAGGTCTGTGACCTGGCCTTCCAGTGCCGGGTCAATGCCCCGCACCAAAGTACCTTTCATATCCTCACCACGCGCCAGCAGGGCTTGAGCCGCTATAAAGGTTGCAGCACCAACAACCTCTTTGTTGGCCTTGATTTCGGCCAGGGTTTTTTGCGGGTCGGGCAAGGCAGCGCCATTCGGCGCAAATACCTCGATATGCGAGATCACGCCCAGCATGCGGTCGCGCACTTCTTTCTGAAAACCATTCATCACACTCAGCACAATGATCAGCGCCGCCACACCCAGCGCGATGCCCAGCATGGAGACGCCAGATATGAAAGAGATGAAGCCGTTTCGCCGCGTGGCCCGGCCTGCGCGTGTGTAACGCCAGCCCAAAATCAGTTCGTAAGGGATTTGCATGGGCGCAATTGTGTCATCCCGGACAATAGGGGGATGCCTGTTGCCCTATCAACCCATCTTGTGATCCCTTTTTCAGGCTGCAGCGGCCATGCCTGGCCTGCCGCCATGAAGGCCATGCCGGCTGACAGCCTGAAAAATCTGGCGCGGCTGCTGCAGGGCATGGCGCTGTTCAAAACCGATGTGGCCGATGTTTTTTCACTGTCACCACCGCATGAAAGGGTTCTGGCAAACACCCTTGGCCTGACGGGCGAAGGCCCCCTGCCTGACGGCCTGATTCCCTGGGCCGCGCAGCAGGCCGGCGAAACCGCAGGCAAGGCCTGGGCTTTCATCACACCCTGCCACTGGGCCATGGGCCGTGAACACGCCACCATGACAGACCCTGCCGCGCTGAAGCTGACAGAGGCCGAATCAAAAACCCTGCTGGCGGCGATGCAGCCATACTTTTCGACGGAAGGCATCAGCCTGCATTACGCCCAGCCAGAGCGCTGGCTGGCCGAGGGCGAGGTGCTGCGCAAGCTGCCAAGCGCTTCACTGGACCGTGTTTTAGGCCGCAATGTGGACCGCTGGCTGCCCGGCACCCGCAACATCCGTTTGCTGCAAAACGAAATGCAGATGCTGCTGTATACCCACCCGCTCAATGACGAACGCTCGGCCAAGCGCCAGCGCAGCATCAATTCCTTCTGGATCAGCGGCACAGGTGCCCTTGGCCAGCCACTGAAACCTGCCTCAAACATGCCCGAGGTGCCACGTCAGCTGGCACAAGCCGCATTTGCCGACGACTGGGCCGCCTATGCCCAGGCCTGGCAGGCCCTGGACAAGACTGAAATCGCCAGCTTTCTGGCCCGCCAGAATGCCGGCGAGGCATTGACCCTGAGCTTGTGTGGCGAACGCGCCGCACACACCTTCAAAAGCCGCCCACGCAACCTGAAAACGCGGCTTGCAGGCCTTCTAGCACCCGTGCGCCCGATCAGCCTGCTTGAGCAGCTTTAACCTGGAAACCAGCAGAAACATGAAAATTCACGTCCGCGACGCACCGCCCCGCAGCATCTGGGCATTGCAGCAAGCCGGCATTCACCCCTTGCTGGCCCAGCTTTATGCGGCGCGTGGGGTCAACACCGCTGACGAACTGGACGATGGCCTGGCCCGACTGCTGGCACCATCCAGCCTGCTCGGCACTGGGCAAGCCGCCAGGCTGCTGGCCGATGCCATGGCCAGCGGCAAAAAAATATGCGTCGTTGCTGACTACGACTGCGACGGTGCCACCGCCTGCGCGGTGGCGCTGCGCGGCCTGCGCCTGCTGGGTGCAAGCTTCACCGGCTGGAGCGTCACCTATCTGGTGCCAGACCGCGTGGTGGACGGCTACGGCCTGACCGCGCCCATTGCCGAGCGCGTCAGGGCGCTGGGTGCCGACCTGCTGGTTACGGTGGACAACGGCATTGCCAGCTTTGACGGCGTGGCCCGTGCAAAGGCGCTCGGCATGCAGGTACTGGTGACCGACCACCACCTGCCTGCCCTGAGTGATGGCAGCATTCTTTTGCCCGATGCCGACGTGATCGTCAACCCCAACCAGCCTGGCTGCGGTTTTGAAAGCAAGTCAATTGCCGGTGTCGGTGTGATGTTTTATGTGCTGCTGGCACTGCGGGCGGAGTTGCGCGAGCGTGGCGTTTTCTCGATTCAAAACCAGCCGAAAGTCGATACCCTGCTGCCCTTGGTGGCCTTGGGTACTGTCGCCGATGTGGTCAAACTCGACGCCAACAACCGCCGCCTGGTCGCCCAGGGCCTCAAGCGCATCAGGGCCGGCCACCTGCCTGTGGGCCTGGCCAGTCTTTTTACAGCAGCCGGGCGCAAGGCCACGGTTGCCACCACCTTTGATTTTGGTTTTGCCCTGGGCCCACGCATCAATGCCGCCGGGCGGTTGAGCGACATGACCCTGGGCATTGAATGCCTGCTGACCGAAGACCCTGCGCGTGCCGACGAACTGGCGCGCACGCTGGACGGCATCAACCGCGAGCGGCGCGACATCGAGGCCGACATGCGCGAGCAGGCCCAGCTGGCCGCTGACGCGATGATTGATATGGACGACGAACCGCCGCCCGCGATTGCGATTTTTGAGCCCAGTTTTCATGAAGGTGTGGTCGGCATCGTGGCCTCGCGCATCAAGGACAAGCTGCACCGCCCGACCTTTGTGTTTGCGTCCAGCCAGGCACCGGGCAAGGAGCATGAAATCAAGGGTTCAGGCCGCTCGATTCCAGGTTTTCATCTGCGTGATGCGCTGGACCTGGTCGCCAAACGCTGCCCCGGTGTGCTGCTCAAGTTTGGCGGCCATGCGATGGCGGCTGGGTGTACGGTGCTTGAAAAGAATTTTGAGCAATTTGAATTTGCACTGCAGCAGGTCGCCCGCGAATGGCTGGACGCCGCCACCCTGACACGCCGGATAGAAACCGACGGCCCCCTGGCCACCGAATACCGCCGCGCCGATGTGGTGGACACACTGCACAAGGAAGTCTGGGGCCAGGGTTTTGCAGCGCCAACCTTCAGTGAAGAAGTCGAAGTGGTGTCACAACGCCTGGTCGGTGAAAAACACCTGTCACTCAAATTAAAACATCAAGGCCAGCCGGTGGACGGCATCTGGTTTGGCCATACCGACCCCCTGCCGCCCCGCGTCACACTGGCCTTCAGGCTGGACGCCGACGAATGGCAAGGCGTGCGCCGGGTGCGCTTTCTGGTGGAGGCGGCTGAAATCTGAGCTTGCATGGTTTTCGCGACTCCCAGGACCGCCCCAAAGAGACGTGTCATC
>JAZKIK010000712.1:0-2589 GCA_040384925.1 Pseudomonadota bacterium
GAATGGTCGGCGTTGCCTGCCACCGAGATGTTTCTGCGTGACAACAAGGACGACAGCGACTTTTCGGCCTTTATCTCCATCTGGTTTTTTGAAGAACAAAAACACTCGCTGGTGTTGATGGAATACCTCAAACGCTTCCGGCCCGATCTGGCACCGACAGAAAAAGAACTGCACGAAGTGCGTTTTGAGTTTGAACCCGCACCCGCACTGGAAACCCTGATGCTGCATTTTTGCGGCGAAATCCGCCTCAATCACTGGTATCGCCGTGCCAGCGAATGGCATACCGAACCGGTCATCAAACAGATTTACACCCAACTGAGCCAGGACGAAGCCCGGCATGGTGGCGCGTATCTGCGTTACATGAAACGCGCCATCAACAATTTTGGCAATGAGGCCAGAACCGCTTTCACCAAGGTCGGTGTGTTGATGGCCAGCGCCCGCCGCACCGCACAAGCGCTGCACCCGACCAATCTGCATGTGAACAAAAACCTGTTTCCGCGTGACACCATACAGTCACGCCTGCCCAACCCCGAGTGGCTGGAGCACTGGCTCGACAGCCAGATCAAGTTTGATGCTGCCTGGGAAGGCAAGGTGGTCGAGCGCATTCTGCACAACCTCAGTTTGCTGATGAACCAGAGTTTTAAAACCGTGCAGGAACTCAACCGCTACCGCAAGGACATCGGCAAGGAACTGAGCGCAAAAATCGTGGCCGACACCAAACCACACGCTGCGTGAAGGAGTTGGCCGCGTCTGTAGCGGGTGCTCAAAATGCAGCGCCTGCCTTCATGAAAAAAATAGTCAGTCGTGCTGAAGCGCTGGCCCGGATGGCAGAGCTGACAAAACCCGTGGTTTTTACCAACGGCGTTTTTGATGTGCTGCACCGTGGCCATGTGACTTACCTCGCACAGGCCCGTGCGCTGGGCGGCAGCCTGGTGGTGGCGCTCAATACCGACGCTTCGGCAAAACGGCTGGGCAAGGGCCCCGAGCGGCCACTCAACAATGAAGTTGACCGCGCCGTCATGATGGCTGCGCTGGAATCCATCAGCCTGGTGACCTGGTTTGATGAGGACACACCTGCCGAGCTGATTGGCGAACTCAGACCCGATATTCTGGTCAAGGGTGGTGACTACGACATGCAAAAACTGGCTGAAACCAAGATCGTGGAAGCCTACGGCGGCAGGGCGCTGGCGATACCGTTTGTGGACGGTTATTCGACCACCGCACTGGTCAAAAAGATTCGCAGCGCGGTTTAGCTTCAAACTGCCTTTGCCGCTGGTTCAACCGCAGCTGAGCCACCCCGCCTGCGCAGGCGGCGCAGGACTCGACCTGGCAGATGTTCCAGATCATCAATATAGGTAAACACCGCAGGCACCACCAGCAGGCTGAGCAGCGTGGAAGTGATCAGCCCGCCAATCACCGCAATCGCCATCGGTGAACGAAAACTCGGGTCTGCGCCCCAGCCCAGCGCCAGCGGCATCATGCCGGCACCCATGGCAATAGTGGTCATGACGATGGGGCGTGAACGTTTGTGGCAGGCATCCACCAGCGCGTCAAAACGGCTCATGCCCTCTTGTCTGGCCAGAATCGCGTAGTCCACCAGCAAGATCGAGTTTTTGGTGACGATACCCATCAGCATGATCAGGCCAATCATGGACGGCATCGACAGTGCCTGCCCCGTGACCAGCAGCGCCACAAAAGCACCTCCAATCGACAGCGGCAGCGCCGCCAGAATGGTCACCGGCTGCATGAAGTCCTTGAACAGCAGCACCAGCACACCGTAAATACACAAGACGCCAATGCCCATGGCCACACCAAAATTGGCAAACAGGGCTTGCATTTCCTGGGCGTCACCCAGTTCGGCAATTTTTACCGAGGGCGGCAGGTTTTTAAGCGATGGCAGGGCGCGTGCCTCGGCATTGACCTCACCCAAAGTGCGTCCGCCCAGCTCAACACTGAGGTTGACGTTGCGGCTGCGGTTGAGCCGGTCAATCTGCGCCGGGCCGGATTCCATGGTGATGCTGGCGACGTTGCCCAACATGACCGGCCCGTTTTTGCCAGGCACGGTCAGGCGTTCAATCGCCGCCAGATCGGCACGCACTGCATCAGGCAGCTTGACACGAATCGGCACCTGGCGTTCTGACAGGTTCAGTTTGGTCAGATTGGTGTCATAGTCGCCGGCCGTGGCTATACGCACGGTTTCGCCAATGCTGGCAGCGGTCACGCCCAGGTCGGCAGCGCGGGCAAAGTCGGGCCGCACAATGATTTCGGGCCGCACCAGCGCCGCGCTGGAGCTGACATTGCCAACGCCCTGCAGGGTGCGCAGTTCACGCTCGACTTTTTGCGAGGCCTCTGCCAGCGCCACCGGGTCTTCGCTGCGCAGCACCAGCTGCATCTTGACACCGGTATCGGGCGGGCCGACATTAAAACGCGCGCCGGGAATTGCATCGAGCTTTTGCCTGATCTGGCTTTCAATAAACGGCAGGGATTCGCTGCGGTCATTGCGGTGCACCGTGGTCAGCGTGATCACGCCCCACCACATGGCCGCCGGAATGCTGGGATACACTCCGAGCAGGTGCAGGACAGAGCACA
>JAZKIK010000712.1:2599-18975 GCA_040384925.1 Pseudomonadota bacterium
GGATTGCGGCCGAGGATTTTCCCCGCCTGTATGCGCGCTTCTGGCGCGGCGCCGGGCGCAAATTCGTCACCGCTGGAGCCGCCGCCAATCGAGCTGAAAACACCGGTCACGCCCTTGACCTGCATGGCCGCCAGGCGCGCCTGTTCGGCAACACGGCTGGTTTCGAGCAAGGTGCTGCCGGGCGGCAGTTCCAGATTGATCTGGGTCTGGGCGCGGTCAGCCGCCGGTACAAAACCTGTCGGCAGCAAGCCAACCAGGCTGATGGAGCCGACAAAAAACAGCGTTGCGGCGACCATGGTGACCAGCCGGTGGCGCAGGCACCACTTCATGGTGGCCATGTAACGGCGCATCAACCAGCTGTCTTTTTCTTCGGTTTCAGCCCTTGGCCTGAGGATGTAGGCGGCCATCATCGGTGTCAGCAGCCGCGCCACCACCAGCGAGGCCAGAATCGCCAGCACCGCCGTCCAGCCAAACTGCTTGAAAAACAGGCCAACGATGCCTGACATGAATGCGGTTGGCAAAAACACTGCCACCAGGGCAAAAGTGGTGGCAATCACCGCCATGCCGATTTCGTCAGCCGCTTCCATCGCCGCCTGCATCGGCGTTTTGCCCATGCGCAGATGGCGCGAGATGTTTTCAATCTCGACAATCGCATCATCGACCAGCACCCCCACCACCAGCGCCAGCGACAGCAGGGTCACGGTGTTCAGGGTATAGCCAAAATACTTGAGGCCCAGAAAGGTCGGAATCACCGACAGCGGCAAGGCCGCTGCAGCCACCAGCGTGGCGCGCCAGTCACGCAAAAACCACCACACCACCAGCACGGCCAGCAAGGCACCTTCATAGAGCAACTCCATCGAGCCTTCAAAGTTCTCCTGCACTGGCTGGGCATTGTCTATGACCTGTTTGAGCACGATATTCGGGTTGGCGGCCTGCAGTTCGTCCACGGCGATGCGTGCGCCCTTGGCCACATCGACCTCGCTGGCACCCCTGGTGCGAAAAATCTCGAAACCGACGACTTTCTGGCCGTCCTGCGTGGCCAGAGAGCGTGGTTCGGTCACGGTGTCCATGATGCTGGCCACCTGATCCAGCCGGATATGTCTGCCGTCACTCAGGGGCAGATCAAGCTGTGCCAGCTCGGCAGCAGTCTTGACGGTGGCGATGGTACGCACCGACTGCTCGGCACCGCTGACATCACCACGCCCGCCCGGTGCCTCCTGCTGCACCAGCCGCAACTGGCGCGAGACCTCGGCGGCCGTCACATTCAGCGCCGCCATGCGGGCTGCGTCCAGCTCGATGCGGATTTCACGGCTGACGCCGCCCATGCGTTTGACTGCGCCCACACCGGGCACGTTCAGCAGGCGTTTGGTCACGGCGTTGTCAACAAACCAGCTCAAGTCCTGCTCGTCCATGCGGCTGGCGCTGCCGTCAGCACCAGGTTTTGCCGTGGCCACAAAGGTCAGCACGACCCGGCCCGAGGTGGAAGCCTTGGTCACCGACGGGTCACGCAGCTCGCTTGGCAGATCGGCGCGCACGCGGGCCACGGCGTCGCGTACATCGTTGACGGCATCCGACAGCGGTTTTTCAAGCACAAACTCCACCGTGATGCTGACCGAACCGTCAAGCACATTGGTGTAGATGTTTTTCACGCCTTGCAGCGAGGCCACCGAGTCCTCTATCTTGCGCGCGACTTCGGTTTCCAGCTGCGCCGGGGCTGCGCCCGACAGCTCGGCCCTGACAGTGACGATGGGCAGTTCGATATCCGGGAAATCCTGCACCGCGCTGGCGCGGTAGGCCATCAACCCGGCCAGGGTCAGCAGCACAAACAGCATGATGGCCGGAATCGGGTTTTTGATCGACAGCGAGGAGAAGTTCATGTGTGCTCCTTATTTGCTGGCTGCCGGTGCCGGCGGGACGGGCGCAGCAGGCGGTTTTGCGGCCACCACACTGACCAGATCACCGTCATTGAGGAAACCCGCCCCGCTGGCGACCAGCACGGCATCAGCCTTGAGCCCGCTGTTGACTTCAACCCGGTCCCCGAGGCGGCGACCGGTTTGCAGCTTGACCTGGCTGACCTGATTGTTGGGGCCAAGCACAAAGGCGTAACTGAAGCCGTCACGAATCACCACCGCCTGCTGCGGAATCGTCAGCGCGCCCGAGGTGCCGAGGTCAAATTCACCCTTGGCAAACATGCCAGCCTTGACCGGGGTGAGTGCATCAGCAGGCAAATCCACATAAACCAGTCCTGAACGGGTCAGCGGATCAACCGTGGGTGCAATCATGCGCACCTTGCCCTTGAGCTCAACACCATTGGCCGCCACCACATTGACTGCCGTGCCCACTTGCAGCCGGCCCAGCTCGGTCGAGGTGACTTCGGCCCGCCATTCAAGCCGCCCGCCACGAATCATGCGAAACAGCTCGGTGCCCGCAGGCACAACCGAGCCGACGGTGGCGGCGCGGGCAGAAATCACACCACTGTCCGGTGCCAGCAGGCGGGTCTGTTTCAGGCGCACGTCCTGCACCGTCAGGGTGGCACGCGCCACTTCCAGCCGTGCCTGGGCGGTTTTGGCGGCTGTCAGGTACTGGTTGATCTGTTGTTCACTCAAGGCACCACTGGCCTGCAGGGTTCTGGCCTTGTCGGCATTGCCTGCGGCGTCCAGTGCATTGGCCTCGGCTTCAGCCAGGCTGGCGCGGCTCTGGGCGACTTCGGCCTGCACAGACTCAAGCGCAAACACCGCCAGCAACTGGCCCTTGCTGACCTTGTCGCCCACATTGACACGCACTTCGGTCAGTCGCAGGCCGTTGGCTTCACTGCCAATGATGGCCTCCTGCCAGGCCGTGATGCTGCCATTGGCCGCCAGTTTGATAGGCAAACGTGACTGTGAGGGCTGCGCCGTTGTTACCGTCAGCGCAGCTTTGGGAGCGCTGGCCTTTTTATCGTCTGCGGCACTCGACCTTGAAGAAAAAGTGAGGATGACGCCCGTTCCCAGGGCGCACACCGCTATCAAAACAATGGTGATGGGCTTGATGTTGAAGGTTTTCATGCAAATGTTCTTTCGGCCGGGCAGATGGCAATGGCGTCGTTGGCTGCGTTAAGGGCGGGCAATGTCTGGGTATGAAAGGCGCTCATGGCTGGCTGGCCTGGCTGGAGCGGCTGGTCTGGACTGGCATGTCGGCTGCAGCGCTGCTCCAGCCGCCGCCCAGGGCGCGGTAAAGCGCGATCCAGGCGTTTTTTCTTTCACGTTCAAGTGAAATCACGGCGCTTTGCGCTGCCAGCAGGTTGCGGCGGCTGTCTTCCAGTTCCACCAGGCTGGCCAGCCCGGCCTTGTAACGGGCCTCGGTGCCGCCAAACGATGCGTTGTAACCTTCGGCTGCGACCAGTGCGTCAGCAGCCCTGTCGCCAGTACTCTGCAGCTTGACCAGTGCTTCTTCCACTTCACGCACAGCCTGGCGTGCGGTGTTGCGGTATTTGTCGGAAGCTTCTTCATAACGCGCCGTAGCGGCATCAATATTGGCCAGGCTGGCACCGCCATCAAACAGCGGGCCGGTCAGGGAAATCGGGCCGACCGACCAGGCGTTAAAACCCTGGCTGATACCGCCCGAGCGGGTTTTACCCGTGGTGATGGAGCCAGACAGGCTTAGATTCGGGTAACGCAGGGCCTTGGCGGTGCCGATGTCATAACTGGCCGCAGCCACTTCTCGCGCCGCATTAAACACATCGGGCCGCTGTTCCAGCACAGTGGCTGGCACGCTTGAGATGGCTGGCATGACCTGGCTGCTCGCCTCTGCCAGCACCAGTGATGAAGCTGGCCGGCTCTGCTCCAGCTTTTGCCGCAGTTCAGGCTCCGGCAGCGCTGTCAGGGCCACCAGCGCCTTGATGTCGATATCGCACAGCGCAGCCTGCTGGCTTGCGCGGCTTTTGCTTTCGGCAGCGCTGGCACGTGCCAGGGCGGCGGTGGCGGGTGCTTCAAAGCCGGCCTTGGTGACCAGTGCGCTCAGGCGCGCGGTTTCGCTGCGCGAACGGCTGTCAGCCTGTGCCACGGCCAGCAGTTTTTCACAGGCCCGAAAGCTGTAGTACTGCAGCGCCACTTCAGCCGCCACCGACACCCTGGCGTCATGCCATAGCGCCTGCGCACCCTGCAGCCTGGCCTGGTCGGCGTTGCGGGTGGCGTGTTTGCCGCCAAACAGGTCCAGCTCCCACTGTGCCTGCAGGCCCAGTTGGCCCAGATTGGTGGGCGCTGGGGCCTGCTGGTTCTGCGGCGCAGACCGGCTACGGCTGAAGCTGGCTGTGGCACCCAGGTCAGGCATCAGGTCAGCCTGCGAGGCCGTGCGTTGCGCCCTGGCCTGCTCGATATTGGAGCGTGCCGTCGCAATGCCGGGGCTGACGAGCTGTGCCGCCTCGATCAGGCTGACCAGCAGCGCATCGTTTTGCTGTTGCCACCACTGCGACAGGTTTGCCAGATTGCCTTGATGCGGCAGCGGTGCATACCATTGCGGTGGTGTCGCAAGCGCCACCGAGGTCGGCGGTGTGCTGATGGCGCAGCCCGTCAGCGCGAGCACAAAAAGTGCAGAAATGGTGTGATTTTTCATAGATGTGGCCAGAACCATAACTTATCAGGCGAGGGGGAGATTCAACGCCCCCAAAAAAAGCAGGGGCATCAATGAATGACAGGATAGAGGCCGCATGCCACATATTGCACTGCAACATGTGACGCCTGCATGTTGCCCGCCCAGGCAGTGCAAATGGTTTCACTCAGTTTGCGGCGTGTTTCGTTTTGTATCTGCCGCGACTGCAATTGCAAGTGGCAATGAATGCCCACCAGACCACTGCATAAAAGCCCTGCTTTATTGGATTTTCATCATCAAAACCGGGCGTCCAGCCAGACTTTGAGGGTTTCAAACACCTGCGCCGGATTCAGTTCATTAAACAGCTCGTGGTACAGGCCACCAAATCTTTTGACCGTCACAATGCCAGCCCTGACCCTGGGCGAATTGCTGGCTTTTTCAGCAAACAGGCGGCTGCCTTCGGGGTTGACGAGATGGTCGTCGCCTGAATACATCAGCAGGGTGGGCGTTTTCCAAGTGGTGGCTGCAGCAATGGTGGCCGGGCCTGCGCTCGCAATAAAACGGCCCAGCCGGACGGAAATGCGGTCATGCACCAGCCGGTCAGCCTTGTAGGCTTTGACAACCCGTTCGTCATGCGAGATAAAACCGGGGTTCAAGCCATTGCTCGCAGAAAAATTGTGCATGCAAGGTGGTGCCGCCGCCAGCAGCATTTTTTGCAGTCGGCCCAGCCCGGCATCCAGCGCTGGTGAAGACATCACCAGTCCCTCGACCGGGCGAATGCCAAGCGCCACAAAACGGCTCACAACCAGTCCGCCCAGGCTGTGGCCGAGCAGAATCAGCGGCAATTGCGGTTGCGCGGATTCCGGAATATCCATCAGACTGGGCAGACGCATGCAGCGCAGCCTGGTGTCGTCAACCACTTCAGCCAGGTCGTCGAGCAGGCTGGACTCGGACGGCACGGCACCACGCGCACCGCCAGATTCACCGTGGCCGCGCTGGTCATAAGCACGTACCGCAAAACCCCAGTCCATCAACTGCTGCGCCACATGGGTGTAACGGCTGGCGTGTTCGCCCAGGCCATGGACCAATAAAACCACACCGCGTGGAGGCGGTGCATCGTCACCCATCTCTTCTGTCCAGGCATCGAGGGGCCATTCATAAAGCGCAATGTTTTCCCCATCACGCGCAGTGAAGGGTGCCAGAACCGTAGGACTCATTCAGTCTCAGCCTTGCCAGACAAGGTCTGTTGGCAGCTTGTAAAAAACATCTGCAACTCAGCCCGGCACACGAGCGATGACCTGCGCCACTGCCGCGGTCAGCTTTTTGGCATAAGGCACATGCAAAAACTCATTGGGGCCATGGGCATTGCTTTTGGGGCCCAGCACACCACAGACCATCATTTGCGCTTTCGGAAAACCCTTGCTGAGCATGTTCATCAGCGGAATCGTACCGCCCTGGCCAATCGTGCCGCAGGGTGCGCCAAAAAAGTTCTGTGATGCGTCATTGAGCGCACTTTCAAACCACGGCACGGTGGATGGTGCATTCCAGCCGGTGGCACCGCCATTGCTTTCAAACGTGACTTTGGCCTGGTAGGGTGCGTTGTCTTCAAGCAGGGCTTTGAGTTCCCGCACCGCCACACCGGCATCAATCAGCGGCGGAAAACGCAGCGAGAGTTTGAAGGCCGTGTAGGGCCGCAGCACATTGCCCGCGTCTTTCAGTGCCGGAAACCCTTCGGCACCGGTCACGCTCAGTGTTGGCCGCCAGGTGCGATTGAGCAGCGCCTCCACCGGGTCGGTCGTGGTCGGCAGGGCCAGGGTGCTGGAGCCTTCGCAGTCGTAATGTGCCCACGGAAAACGTTTGTAGATTTCATCGCCGAGGATTTTTGCGGTGGCCTGCGCCTGCAGCAGGCGGTCGGCAGGCACTTCACAATGAAAACTCTGTGGCAGCAGGCGGCCGGTCTTGCTGTCTTCAAGCCGGTCAAGCACCTGGCGCATGATGCGAAAACTTGACGGCACCAGGCCGCTGGCATCACCCGAATGCACACCTTCGGTCAGGACCTCGACTTTCAGCACACCTGCGGCATTGCCGCGCAGGCTGGTGGTCAGCCAGAGCTGGTCATAGTTGCCGGCACCCGAGTCCAGGCAAACCACCAGCGCCACGTCACCCAGGCGGCTGCGTAGCGCGTCAACATAAGGCAAGAGGTCGTAAGAGCCACTTTCCTCGCAGGTTTCAATCAGGCCGACGATGCGTGGATGCGCTACGTTCTGCGCCTTCAGCGCCTGCACGGCAGCGATGCTGGCATAAACCGCATAACCATCGTCAGCGCTGCCCCGGCCATACAGCTTGCCATCTTCATATTTCGGTGTCCACGGACCCAGGTCGCTGCGCCAGCCGTTGAACTCGGGCTGTTTGTCCAGGTGGCCATACATCAGCACCGTCTGGGTCGAATCGGGCCGGGTCGCTGGAATCTCGAAAAACAGCACCGGTGTCCGGCCTTCAAGACGCACGATCTCGAGCTTCAGGCCTTCAACCCTTTGCGCCTCGACCCAGCTGGCCGCATTGCGCATGACGGTTTCGATAAAACCGTGCTGCGCCCAGTCGCTGTCAAATGTGGGTGACTTGGCCGGAATGGTGATGTAGTCAGTGATCTGTTTGACGATGTCACCATCCCACTGCGCGCTGACCTGCGACAGGGCCTGGGCAGCGTTGAGTACATCCTGGGGAATTTCGCGGTGTAAAGGTGCGTTCATGAGGGGGCTTCCGTTGGGAAATGGCAGCACACGATGTGCCTGCTCAAAAAAGGCCAGCCGTGTACTTTACCCCTGAGCGCCAGACCTTGCCAGCGCTACCATGATTGCCTGACCGCCAGTGTGCCGCCGGGTGCCAAATCAGTGCCCTCAAATGTCGTCTGGACGACAGTAGGTGCCTTTCAGTTCGCCGTCTAGGCCAATATATCCGCCATCTTTTCACCCAGCCGCACAGCCTGTGCCGGCGCCCAGGCCGGATTGAACTGCAAAGGGCCTTTGGGGAACAGCATCACAACGGTGGAGCCAAGCAGAAACCGGCCCATTTCCTCACCTTTTTTAAGCCGGATGGCAGATGTTGGCTCGTCGGTATAAGTCCACTCACGCACACCGGGCAGACGCGGCGGGTTGACCACGCCGTGCCATACCGTGGCCATGCTTCCAACGATGGTGGCACCCACCAGAATCAGTACAAACGGGCCACGCGCCGACTCAAAAACACACACTACACGTTCATTGCGTGCAAACAGGCCCGGCACACCACGTGCCGTGGTCGGGTTGACTGAAAACAGCTCGCCCGGCACATAAATCATGCGCGTCAGGCGGCCATCACAAGGCATGTGAATGCGGTGGTAGTCCTTGGGGCTCAGGTAAATCGTGGCAAAACTGCCGTCCTGATACTGTGCGGCCAGTGCCGCATCGCCGCCGACTACTGCTGTTGTCGAATAGCTGTGGCCCTTGGCCTGGAATATCTGGTCTTTTTGAATCCGGCCAAACTGGCTGATCGCGCCGTCAACCGGGCAGATCAGGTCAGCTGGAGCCAGCGGCCTTGCGCCGGGTTTGAGCGCACGGGTGAAAAATTCGTTAAAACTGCGATAGCTGCCGATGTCCGAGTCAAGCGCCTCACCCATGTTGACCTGGTATTTGGCAACAAAACGGCGAATGATTTCAGTCGTGACCCAGCCGCGTTCTTTCGACGCGACCCAGCCTGCAAATGTGGTCAGCGCCTGTTTGGGAAACAGGTACTGGGGGAAAACGGCTAAACGGTCAGACACGGGTGGGGCAGATGATTTGTATATAAAAAAAGCTGAGGCAAAGCCATCAGTCGGGTGCAGGGCATTCTATCGGGGAGCCAAATCAGGACTAACCCGTAGCGGCTTGCTGCTCGACACTTTGGCATTCTCGAAAAATGCGCGCCGTGCAACTGCGGCAGATGTGTGGATCAAGTTTGGGAAAAATCGTGGCAATCGCCGTGTGTTTGTCCGGAAACTGGTGTTCAGGCCCGAGCAGGCGCGTAAAACCCGTGGTCTGCCACATTTGTATCACCTCGGGCCGTGGCCGGTGAAAGTACAGGTCACCCCCCATGGCGCGCCGCGCCGCCAGCTCGGCCTCCCACAGCTCGGCACCGGCCAGGTCGATGAAGTTCATGCTTTTACCCATCACCAGCAGATGTTTTTGCGGCTGGGCGACGTGACGCAAGGCGTGCAGGGTGTCGGCCACATGTTGTGTGGCACCGAAATAAACTTCACCTTCCATACGCAATAATTTAAGTTGTGGGCACTCTGGAAGCTGGCGCGCGCGGCTTTCGGCAGACGAATGGCTGTCATCCAGCACCACAAACTGCCGGTCAGCACTCCAGCTGTCAAAACCCATGGTTCGCATGGCGGGCCTGGAGGTGCGGTACAAAAACGACATCAGCGACAGCAGCGTGCCCAGCAGGATCGCCATCTCCAGCCGGATGGTGACCGTGGCCACCATGGTCGCCAGCGCCACGGCAAATTCTGTGTGGCTGAGTTTGAACAACTGCTGCCAGCGCGCCAGATCAAGCAGATTCAGCGCCACCAGCATCAACAGCGCAGCCAGTGCTGCCATCGGGATTTGCGCCAGCAGCGGCGCGCTGAGCGCCACCAGGCCCAGCAGCAGCAAGGCCGCAAAAACCGCCGCCAGCGGCGTACGCGCGCCTGCCTGCAGATTGGGCATGGACCGGTTCATCGAACCACAAGACACATAACACGAGAAAAAACCGCCCACGATATTGGACAGCCCCTGGCCGCGAAACTCGCGGTTCGCATCAATGCGCTGGCCCGATCTGGCTGCTACCGCCTTGGCAATCGAAATCGCCTGCCCCAGCGCCACAATCGTCAACGCAAAAGCCAGGCCCAGCAGCTCCGACACCGACGCCCAGCTGATGTGCGGCAGCTCAAAACGTGGCCAGGGCGTGGCAATCTGGCCCACCAGCCGCAACGCCGCCGAAGGCAACACCGCCGCAACACCGGGCAGGTGAAACCACAACCATGAAAGCGCCGTGGCCGTCACCAGCCCAATCAGCATAAAAGGCCAGTTGGGCCGAAACCGCTTTGTCAGCCATGAAGTCAGGCCCGTCATGGCAGCCACGGCAATGGCAGCCGGTTGAAAATGTGTTGATTGCGAGGCCACGTGGGCCAGCACAGCTGCCGCGCCATGCTCGGCACTGGGTGCCAGCCCGAGCAAGTCCGGCAGCGCATACACCGCAATCAGCAGTGCAGCACCCGAGGTAAAACCAAACAGTGCCGCTGGTGAAATAAAGTTGGCCAGACTGCCCAGCCGCAGAGCCCCAATCAGCCATTGCATGACACCCACCATCACGGTCACCGCCAGCGCCAGCTGGATATAAGCCGGGCTGAAGGCAAACGCAAGCGGCGACAGCATGGCAAACAGCGCCAGGGAATTGGCATTGGTAGGCCCTGACATCACATGCCAGCTGGAGCCAAACAGCGCGGCAACAATGCAGGGCACCACAGCGGTGTAAAGCCCGTACTCCGGCGGCAGGCCAGCCAGAGTGGCAAAGGCAATGCCCTGCGGCAGCACCAGCACGGCACCCAACAGCCCGGCCAGCAGGTCGGCCCGCAAGGTGACACGCGAAACGGTTTTGACCCAGTCGCCAAAAAGACGTTCGGGCCATGACGACGGCGTGTTGGCAGAAGTGGGGCTGGGGGCTTGCATGGGCAAAAGCCAAGCATACCGCGTCGTGCCGGCCGCCTGCTATTCAGCCGGAGCCATTGACAAGGTTGCCCAGTTCAGCCCCGCTGAAACTTGAACACCGCCCGGCTGGCGCGGGCATTGGGCCAGAAGCGCACTTCTTCACCATCCTGCAGGCCGAACTGGTCCAGAATCTGCAGCTGGTTCTGCAGCGCCAGTGCTTCAAAGTCCTGCAGGGTACCAACGCGGATATTGGGTGTGTTGTACCACTGGTAAGGCAGCACCTTGGTCACCGGCATACGGCCGCGCAGCACAGCCAGGCGGTTTGGCCAGTGGCCAAAGTTGGGGAAAGCAACGATGCCGATTCGGCCCACGCGGGCGGTTTCGCGCAGCATGACCTCAGCATTGCGCAAGTGCTGCAAGGTGTCTATCTGCAGCACCACATCAAACGACGCATCGCCAAACATCGCCAGGCCTTCGTCCAGATTGAGCTGGATCACATTGACACCGCGTGCCACACAGGCCTGCACATTGGCGTCATTGATTTCAATGCCGTAACCCGAGCAACCGCGTTCCCTGATCAGCCAGGCCAGCAGCTCGCCAGTGCCGCAGCCCAGGTCCAGCACCCGCGAGCCAGGTGGCACCAGCCGGGCAATCAGCAACTGGTCGGGTGTGGGTTGCAACAACAGTTTGTCAACTGGGTTCATATCGCCACCTTGCTCTGAAAGTAAGAGCGAACTATGCCCATGTAACGGGCGTCTTCCAGTAAAAATGCATCGTGGCCATGCGGCGCGTCAATCTCGGCATAACTGACGTCGCGCTGGTTGGCCACCAGGGCCTTGACGATTTCACGGCTGCGGGCTGGTGAAAAACGCCAGTCAGTAGTGAAGCTGACCAGCAAAAACTTTGCCGTCGCCCTGGCCAGTGCTGCGCTCAGGTTGCCGCCATAGCTGCTTGCCGGGTCAAAATAATCAAGCGCGCGGGTAATCAGCAAATAGGTGTTGGCGTCGAAATATTCGGCAAACTTGTCACCCTGGTAACGCAGATAACTTTCGATTTCAAACTCCACCTCCTGCGTTGAAAAGCGGTAGCCGGTTTCATGAATCGCTGAAATCTCGCGCAGCTGGCGGCCAAACTTCTCGTTCATCACGTCGTCACTCAAATACGTGATGTGGCCAATCATGCGGGCAATGCGCAGGCCGCGTTTGGGCAATACACCATGGCGCGTGTAATAACCACCATTGAAGTCCGGGTCGGTCACGATGGCGCGGCGGGCCACCTCATTGAAGGCGATGTTTTCAGCCGTCAGGTTGGGCGCGCTGGCAACCACCACGGCGTGGCGTACACGGTCAGGGTATTGCAGTGTCCAGCTTAGCGCCTGCATGCCGCCCAGGCTGCCGCCCATCACGGCGGCCAGGGTCTGAATGCCCAGCGCGTCCAGCAGTTTTGCCTGCGCATTGACCCAGTCCTGCACCGTGACAACCGGAAAGTCGGCACCGTAAATCTCACCCGTTTCGGGCTTGGTCTGTTTTGGGCCGGTCGAGCCAAAACATGAACCGAGGTTGTTGACGCCAATCACAAAAAATTTGTCGGTATCAACTGGTTTGCCGGGGCCAATCATGGTGTCCCACCAGCCTTCGGACTTTGCGATGGGCTCGCCGCTGGCGTCCAGATAAACACCAGCCACATGGTGTGAGGCATTGAGTGCGTGGCAGATCAGCACCGCATTGGACTTGTCTGCGTTGAGTGTGCCGTAGGTCTCAAAACTCAAATCGTAGGCGCGTATGGCCGCACCGCTTTGCAGCGGCAGGCTTTGCGCAAAATGCATGGTCTGGGGCGTGGCGATCAACATGTTGGATGCATAAAACAAAAAAACCCGGCGTCGCTAAAGGCGAGGCCGGGTGGGCGTGCGTCTTTAGCTGAATTTATTACGCGCCCGCAAGCTGTGGCAAATCGGCGCAGCTTGAAGTATATCAAGCCGCTGAAAAAAGCGCGAACAGGCCCAGCGCCATAAAAATCAGTGCCGACACCACATGCACCACCCGAAGCGGCACCAGCCGTGTGACTTTTTCACCCAGCCAGACCACAGGCGCGTTGGCCAGCATCATGCCCAGCGTGGTGCCTGCCACAACCCAGTAATAGGCGTCATAACGGGCCGCCAGCATCACGGTGGCAATCTGTGTCTTGTCGCCCATTTCAGCCAGAAAAAACACCAGCACCGTGGTGCCGAACACGCCAAAACGAGGGGCTGCCTTGTCGGCTCCGTCGTCTTCAAGCTTGTCGGGAATCAGCATCCAGACCGCCATGGCGATGAACGAGGCCCCCAGAATCCAGCGCAACATCTGTGGGCCTATCTGGGTCGTGACCCAGGCGCCGAGCGCGCCAGCCATGGCGTGGTTGGCGATGGTGGCTACAAAAATGCCCAGAACGATGGGCCAGGGTTTTCTGAAACGGGCAGCCAGCACCAGGGCCAGAAGTTGCGTCTTGTCGCCCATTTCAGCGAGGGCGACGATGCCTGTAGAGACTAAAAAAGCTTCCATGTGGGGATATGACTCGGGCCGGATTAAAACCATTGACTGCACAGCAGCCCCGGCCCAAATTTGATTCAGAGCGGCGGCCATGCAGTCAAAGGTCTCGCGTGGCCCAGGTTCAAAAATGACCCCAAGACCGCTTGCGCCATGTCCGCCTTTTTGAAAAGCTGACAAGTCTGTTGACGCAAGCCCCTTTCAAAAAATTGAAAGACTGGCTACTCCCCAATGACAAGCCTGCATTGTATCCGGCTGGTTTTATCCATTCGGTGCGGGTGGGTGACTGGCCCTGTGTACTGGCTCCTGACTTTCCCGATTGCTTGTCTTGTCTTCCTTCTTTATGAGTAATTCAAATCATTAGTAGTAGTAAGGGCCATGACATTTTGTACACATCCTGGTTTTTGTCTTCAGAATCAAGGACTTGCCTACGTGTAAACCCTGTGTTTAGCACTGCGCTGGAGTTTGTACGAATGTGTATAACTTGCGTGCGTCAGCCAGTCCTGTGGACAAGTCCCCACTTGTGCAAAAGTTATACGCAGGTTTGCAGTGTCGTGGCTCAAGTCTTTAATTGCTACCATTTGTGTAGCGAGAAAGGCAGGCAGTACATGCGCAGCAGAGTTTTTTAATTATTATTTTCGGTTTTTTGTGCCAGACGGCCGATTTTCCCCGATATCAGGTGATCAAGTGACCATTCACGCGGGCCAAAAATGGCCAGCGCCGCGAGCAATGAACCCCAAAAGACATGCTGCTGCAAGGCCGCAGGCGCAATTTCTGTCAATGAAATAACTGCCACCACGTTGACAACTGACAAACCCAGCGCCGCAAAACGGCCACCCAGGCCAAGCACCAGCAAAACCGGCAATACCAGCTCACCGGCTGTACCCATCACGGCTGCCATGGCCGGCGGCAGCAGCGGCACCTTGTATTCGTCTGCAAACAGCGCCACGGTGGTTTCCCAGTCGCGGATTTTGGTCAGGCCTGACATGAAAAAGACCTTGCCCACATAAATGCGGGCGGCAAGCGCAGCAGCGGGTTGCAGCATGTCAAGCGCAGAACTGAGGCCGCTCCAGAGGCCCAGAATCTTTTGCAGCGGGGATGTGTTGGTTTTTATCATTGAGATTCCTTGCAGATGTTTTTTCAAAGGGCTGCAGCGCCCAGCAACAGGCCGGTTTGTACCGCCGGCAGCAGCCACTGCCCAAAGTCAAAATCAGGCGCCGCTGCCAGTGAGTCGGACAGGCAGCGCTTTTCTTGCAGTGTCTTGATAAAAACAGCTTCACCAGGCTGTGCGTGCCGAAGCGAAGGTTTCAAACCCTGACGCCACACGATGGCGCTTTCGCTCCTGCCTTCACGCAGCGCATCACCAGCCTGCTGCAGGCAGACTTCGTCTGTCAGGTGCGCCTGCACAATGCTGACCACCGCAAAGCTGCTCCCCAGCACCGCCGTGCCGGGTGCCAGCAGCAGCGCCAGCCCCGAAGGCTCGATCTGCTCAAGCAGGCTGAACGAGGCCATATCGGCTGCGCCATCGGCCTGTGTGGCGGCAACATGCAAAGCCCATTCAAGCCGCGCCACATCAGCCATGTAAGGCTCCTCGGCCATCAGATCTGAAAGTGTCAACAAAAAGCCTGCAAATTCACCACCCCACTGCGCCATGTCGCCACGCTCGGGGGGGTGGTTCAACCAGAAGTGGCGCGACAGCGCGGCAAAACCTTCATCACCAAGCAAGCTGGCCACTACCGGATAGGCTGCAGCCAGAACACGTTGCGCCAGCGCATGGCCGTTGCTGCGATAGGCCAACAAGCCCCTTGCCAGATGATTCTGGCCTGCTGTGCCTGCCCAGTCGGCATGACTGGCCAGGGTCTGCAGGGCATCAGCCTGCCGCGGCAGGTATAAAGCCTTTAAAAAAGCCTGCTGCTGCCCGGCCAGGCTGCCAGTCGCGGTTTTCATGCTGCAGGCACCAAGTGCTGGTTTTTTGCGATTGCCGTGGCAATGGCCTGGGCGCGGTCGGCTTCACCCAGCAATACCGGCAGCGCAGGTATGTCTGTATCCCATTCGATCAGCGAGGGCACCGGGCCAAAACGGGCCATGGCGTGGGTATAAATTTGCCACACCGCGTCGCAGACCAGGCTGCCATGGTCGTCAATCACAATGTCGTCCATCACACAATGGCCTGCCAGATGGATTTCACCCACACTGCCAGGCCTGATCTGGTCAAGCCAGGCCTTGCAGGCACTGACCGGATCTGCAGCCTGGCCTGACACCTCACCGGCCAGCCGCGCATTGAGCGCATTCACGTAAATATTGTTCACGTCAAGCAGCAACAGGCAACCCGTGCGCTGCGCCATCGCTGATAAAAATTCAGTCTCACTGCGGTCACTGCCGCATAGCGTGATGTAGGCCGAGAGGTTTTCAACCATCAGCGGGCGTTTGAGCTTGTCTTGCACCTGCTGCACGTTGCGGCAAATCACGTCCAGCGATTCATCGTTGAACGGAATCGGCAGCAAATCCCCTGCATGCACGGTGTTGCCGTCCAGCAGCCCGCGCGCAAATGAGGCATGGTCGCTGACACGAACAGGTTCCATACGTTCAACCAGACGGGCGAGCTGATCCAGGTGCCATGGGTCCAGTCCGGCGGCTGAACCCAGCGCCAGGCCAACACCATGCAGGCTGACCGGGTAGATCGCACGCGCTTGCTGCAGCACCGCCAAAGCAGCACCACCTGCAGCAAAAAAGTTTTCCGAATGGACTTCAATAAAGTCCAGCGGCGGCCTGCTGGCCAGCAGCTCCGCGTAGTGCGGATGCCGCCAGCCTATACCGGTTGAAGCACCTGGAATGGTCATGTATGACAGCCGATACCGCTGGCAGGGCGGCTTTTGACTTCGGGTCAGCCCTTTTTCATCTTGGCCTGTTCAGCCGTCATGCCCTTCATGCCGACACAGCTGCCCTTGGCAACATATTTCCATTCATCAGCCGAGTCGCTGACCTTGGACTGGCCTGCACATGAGTGGCTACCGCTCAGGTTGGCGCAGTCGTTCTGGCCGGCCTTGGCAATGCCATAGCATTTTTCTTTTTCCTGGGCAACAGCGGGTGTTGCAACCAGCATGGTGGACAGCAGGGAGGCTGCGGCGGCAGCAATCATGGCGCGTTGGTTCATTTTGGTAGCTCCTGTCAAGTTAGTTCATGAATTTAAAAAATCAACCACTACAGAAAACCGTTTTCTGCCTTGGTTGAGCTTTAGTCAAGTGGTCAGCGGCTTTCTTACAGGCTTTTTTTAGATTTCATGAGCTACCCGAATCAGGCGCAGATTTGTTCAGAGCAGTTCGGCAATCCTGTCCCAGGCTTCAGGCGGAATCCGGCCCACATACTGCTCAATCACCTTGCCGGTTTTGTCCATCAGGTAGGTCGTTGGCAACTGCTGGTGTTTGCCCAGGTTGTCCTTGTAGCTGGCTTCACCAGCCCAAAGCTGTACAAAACGCTGTCGTTTTGGAACTGTGCGGGAAATAATGCTTTCATAGTCCAGAAAGTCTTTTTCCTTGGTGTCGGTATTGATGGCGACCAGCTCAAACGGCTTGCCGCTCCAGCC
>JAZKIK010000712.1:19075-20453 GCA_040384925.1 Pseudomonadota bacterium
CGCGTCTATCTGATGCGCTTTGCGCGCCTGCAACTGCGCAACGATGCCTGGGCTGAAGATGCAGTGTCAGAAACCCTGCTGGCCGCCTTGTCCAAACCACAAACCTTTGGCAACCGCTCACAGCTCAAAACCTGGCTGGTCGGCATTCTCAAACACAAGGTCATAGACCTGATACGCAGCAACACCCGTGAAGTGTCGGCATGCGATACAGACACAGACATGGAAGGCGACGAACTCGACCGCCTCGCCTTCAAGGCTGACGGGCACTTTGTCGAAAGCCCCAACGATTGGGGCGACCCGCACCAAACGCTGCAGCAAAGCCAGTTTTTCCAGGTGCTTGACGCCTGTATGGAACGTTTGCCACCAGCGCTGGGGCGGCTGTTCCTGATGCGCGAATGGCTTGAACTGTCCTCGCAAGAAGTCTGTAAGGAACTGTCCCTGACTCCGACCAACCTCTATGTCCAGTTGCACAGAGCCCGCCTGCGCCTGCAGGAGTGCCTGAATATCCACTGGTTTGGCAAACTCAATGGTTGACCTGCTCATCACCCTGTTGGCGTAATACCGAAAAATGACCTTTCTCAGACGTACCTGCCGGGAAGCCGCCGCCCTGATCATCGCGCGGGAAGACCGCGCCCTGAGCCTGCCTGACCAGATTGCATTGAAGCTGCATCTGCTGGCCTGCGGTGCCTGCCCAAAATTTGAAGCCCAGGTTCTGACCATGCGCGCCGCCATGGGCCGCTGGCGCAATTACACAGGGGAAGAAGGCCAGGCCGGGCGGCCACAGGAGTGAGCCGGATAGCTGAACGGTTTTTGGACTGTTTGAGCAGTATTGGGGCTTGGGTCAATGCTGTTCATGCAAGGTCGTTTGTTCAAGACCGTTCGCCCTGAGCTTGTCGAAGGGTATTCGCACGAGCAGCTGGGGCTCAACTCCGCTCGGCACAGGCGGCTTCGACAGGCTTGCTTCGACTCCGCTCAGCACAGGCGGCTTCGGCAGGCTCAGCCCGAACGGTTCTTGGGAACGGTTTTTAGGGCCTGTGTGAGCCGTATTGGGGTTTGGGTCGATGCTGCCGATTCACGGCCGTTTATTCAGAGCCGTTCGCCCTGAGCTTGTCGAAGGGTATGGCCCCTGCCACGAATCACATCAACGGCCCACCACCGACCAGCCCGCATTCTGGTTGACCTTGTTGTTTTCGTATTCCCAGCGTGTACCGCAGCGGTCACAGCGGTAAGACGTCACCGTGACCAAGCCGTGGTTGCGCTTTTCCTGGCGGTTATTGCCCTGCAGCAGCTCCGCATGGCCAGGTGCCTTGCGCCAGTTGCGCTGAATGCCCGCGCACGAATCACACAGCTCCATCTTTTTCAGTTCATTCTGGCGATT
>JAZKIK010000712.1:20553-23631 GCA_040384925.1 Pseudomonadota bacterium
CCGCAAGCCAAGCAAACGCAAATGCGCCACATCCTCAAAATCCACAGGCAACTGGTTCTTCGCCTTTAAATAATGGTCGGTAAACACGTCCAGATAAGCCTCCAGCGTCAAGGCCGCCTGGGTCTGGCCGGCCAGTTCCAGGCACAGGGCGGCTACTTCCGAGGTGCATAGGTGGTGCTGCTGTGCAGAGCGGCGCAGGCGGTAGCGTGAAAGCTGTTCGCTCTGCAGGCTCAGCACCGGCAGGTGATCCAGGTAAGGGCTTTTGCGAAACATCCTGCGCGCTTCAGGCCAGGTCGCGTCCAGCAAGATAAAAAGCGGGCGTCTGGGGACATCCGTGCCGGTTTTGGCTGGCAGCACCGCCGTCACCACCCGTTCAGCCGCCACAAAATCCCCCGGAAACACCAGATACGGCTGCCACTGCCCAACAGCCAGCAGGGCCAGCAAGCCAGGGTCAAGCTCGGTGCGTGCCCAGCCAAAGGCAAAGGTGTCGGCCACCACATCAGCCACCAGCCAGCCCGTGTTGCTGGGTTTGAGCGGCTCAATATCAGCCATCAGCAGGCACATACCCGCATGCACAGGCACCGTGGGGCGCTGGGCGCACATGCAGTGTGTGGGCGGCAGCCTGCAAGCTGCGCAGCGCTCACCACGCGGGCCACCGCGGGCCAGAAACGGTTTGGAGCTGCGCGCCAGGCGGGCGCTGCGCAGGCGCGAGACGGCGTGGGGAGCCAGGAGCAGTGGGGCGTGTGTCATGAGCAGGCAAGTATGTGTGCAGTCTGCAGTCTATTGGCTGAAATCATGCGCATCCAGCTTGTCCATTGACCCAGCACCCGTGATACGCTCAGATCTGTTAGATCAGTTACATATAGAGCGAGGAGACGCGCAATGCTCAGCGACCAGGAAAAAAAACTCCTGAAGGATTCATGGCGCCTGGTGGCCCCGATCACCGAAACCGCGTCCGACCTTTTTTACCGGCGGCTTTTTGAGCTGCAACCGTCCTACCGGGCGCTGTTCCCGGAAGACATGGCGGCGCAAAAGCGCAAGCTGATGGTCACCCTGGCCTTTGTGGTCAAAAGCGCAGACTGGGCACCCGACTCCTGGGCGGAAGACGTGGCGCAAAGCGACGACCTCTTTCTGGTGGTCTTGGCACTCGGCAGACGCCACGGCATGCTCTACAAGATTCCAGAAGACTCATACCCCGTGGTCGGCGAGGCCCTGCTCTGGACCCTGCACATGGGCCTGGGCCAGGCCTTTACCGACGAGGTCAGGGCGGTATGGGCCAAGCTGTACAAACTGCTGTCCTCCATCATGGTGATGGGAAGCCGCCAGGCTGCGACTGGCACCGCCTGAACGGCAGGAGAGAGTTTATGCAGCATCAGGCCGCTTATGTTCCCACCGGGTTTGGCGCCAACGACGTTCAGATCATGGCCGGCACCTTTGACGATTTTTCGTTTGACGACGTGGTTCAGGTGCTGGGCCTCAGCCGGCAATGCCTGCGCCTGCTCATCCGCCAGGGAGAAGCCGCGTTCAGCGAAATCCTTTTAAAAGCCGGGCAGGTGCTGGAGGCACGAATGCCCCTCAGCTCGGACCCCGAAAACGTCTTCAAGGCCCTGTTTGGCAAAGCCGTGAGCGGCTCAGACCTGTCATTTGCCGTGTATCACACCGAACCCACCGGCCCCTTCCCGGTTCCGCGCTGCCGGCTGCAAGAGGTGTATGAGCGGGTGAAGTCGGCATCCCAGCCAATCTTGGCGAAAAGCCCGGCAGTCAGCCGTGTTGACCTGACCCTGAGGCTGGACGAATCACCAGTTTCCCGGCAGGCAAGCGGCATGGCGCGGGCACCAACTGCACAGCCCTCATTGACGCTGCCACCTGATTTTGGCAAAGAGCTTGCGCAGCAACTGCAGCCACTGCTGCGCGAAGAAGTCGCCAGCGTTCTCGGCCAGGTTCAGGCCCAGGCACAGGCCCTGCACACCATGGACGGCCGGCTGCAGGCGCTGCCGCAACTGATAGCTGCTGAACTGCGGGCCGCCCTGGCCCGCCACGAACGCAGCCCGGTACCTCCCGCGCCCAAGGCACCAGCGCCTGATGCGGCCGGCCCACGCGGCCTTTTGTTTGCCATGGGCGCGGGCCTGGTCGTGCTGCTTCTGGCTGTGATTGCGCTTGCCGTGAAAGTGCTGCGCTGACTGCGGCTGCCGCAATGGGTGCTGATACCGTCATCGCTGGCAGGTATCTGGTTCGCCATGTGCTTGGCGTGGGCGGCATGGCCGACGTATTGGCCGCCGACGATCTTGAAACCGGCGAAGAGGTCGCCGTCAAGGTCTTGCACCAGGCGCTTGACGACAAGGTGCTGGACCACCGGCTGCTGCAGGAACTGCTGTCAGCCGCGCAGGCAACACACCCCAGCCTGGTCACGATTCTGGATTTCGGCGTGGCCACCGCCACCCGCCGCCCCTTTTTTGTCATGGAACTGCTGACCGGCGCAGACCTGATGAGCCATCTTGGCCAGCACGGCAGTTGCTCCGCAGAATGGTTTATTCCCCTGTTTTGCGATGCACTGGATGGCCTGGACGAGGTGCACCGCCGCGGCATCATTCACAAGGACATCAAGCCCGCCAATCTTTTTCTGGACAAGAAAGGGCAAGGGCCGCAAAGGCTGCGTATTACAGACTTCGGCATCGCCCACCACATGCAGCGTTCACGCATCACGCAGGACGGCGGGCTGGCCTGCACACCCAAGTACACAGCGCCCGAATACCTGGCCAGCGGCACCGTGATGCCCGCCTCAGATGTGTACCAGATGGGCCTGGTGCTGGCCGAGTGCCTGCTCGGCTGGCCCATGGTGCCAGACGGGCCGTTTCCCACCATGGCCTTCGCCCACGCACGCGGCAATTTACGGCTGCCACCCGGCTTTGCCATGAGCCCCGTCGGCCAGGTTCTGCACCACGCACTTGCCTTGCGCACATGCGACCGGCTGGCCTCAGCCAGCGCCTTTGCCGCCGCACTGCGTGAGCTTGATTTGCAGGCCGCAGGCGCGTCCATCGAGTTGCATGCCGCGATGTTTCTGCGGCGAATCTAGAAACA
>JAZKIK010000713.1:0-2668 GCA_040384925.1 Pseudomonadota bacterium
GTTGAGCCTGAATATCACATCAGTTACGCCGATTTTCAGGGCGGGCAGATCAGCCTGCTGAACCCTTTTCTGAAACCTGGCCAGCGTGTACGTGTGCGCATTCAGGCGCGCGATGTGAGCCTGACGCTGACAAAACAGCAGGGCACGAGTGTGCTGTATATTTTTGAGGTGACGGTGACCGCTGTGTCAGACGACAGCCCCGGCCAGGTCATGGTGGCGATGGATGCAGGCGGCAGCGCCTTGCTGGCGCGCATTACCCGAAAGTCGGCTGAGGGTTTGGGTTTACGGGCTGGCAGCCGGGTGTTTGCGCAGGTCAAGGGTGTGGCTTTGTTGAGGTGACCAGTTCTTGGCCCAACTTTTGGGACGGGGCAATGCGGGCTTACATCTGGTCCGTTGCGCTGCTTTTGTAGGGTTTGCCTGAAGCCCTTTCAAACAGCGTAGCCAGGCGTTCTGCCAGCGGTGTCAGCGGCAGTGCGCTGCGGCGTATCAGCACAATGTCCGGCCCTGCAAGTGCTTCCTGCACCGGCACTTCCTGCAAGGCGTGTTTGAAAATTATGCTGCTGACCCATTGCTGCGGCAAAAAAGCCAGTGCGTCGGTGCTTGAGAGCAGGGCGATCACGGGCAGGGTGGTCAGGGTTTCGGTAACCGCCTTGGGTGCCGGCAGGCCATGGGCTGAAAACTGTTCTTCAAACTCGATTTCAACCGGCTGGCGCAGGCCGGTCATGATCCATTCGGCATCAATCAGCTCACGCAGGCTGGTCGCGCTGGCCAGCGGATGGCCTTGCCTGCACACCACTACACGCTTGTTCTTGAACAGCAACTGCTGCGCATACGCCTTGTCGATGTCGCCCAGTGGGCGTGGGCCGACATAAAAATCAAGGCTGCCGTTTTTAAGCTGCGGCTCCAGTGCTGGAAAAAGCCCTTCGGTCAGATTGAGGTGGGCGTCGGGGTAGCTCTTGCGAAACGAACGGTAAACCTCGGGCACCAGCGACAAAAACACTGCGCTCGACAAGCCGGCGCTGACACGGCCTTCACCCTTGCCCTTGAGCTGGTCTATCTCTTGCCGGCCCCGTTCCACATCCTGCAATATCGAGCGTGCCCGCACCACAAAGGACTGGCCGTACAGGTTTAACGACACCCCCTTGCCGTGCCGTTCCAGCAGCGGCACACCGAGTTCCTTTTCAAGATCACGCAGGCCGCGTGTGATGGCCGGTTGCGCCAGGCCCTGGGCGCGCGCCGCGCCACGAATGCTGCCAGCGTCAGCAACGGCAACCAGATTGCGCAGGTGATGGAGTTTCATGGGCTGTCTCTTTTGTTATTGGGCGTGATACCCCCAAGGTATCGGTCAGACAATTTTGCACTCTTTTTGTTTTGATCTGTCAGGCCTAGCATTGCCCCTGTTCACATCAACAACATATCGGAGACAAAAAATGAAACGTCGGTCAACCCTTCTTTTTGCTGCGGGTCTGGGCTTTGGCCTGGTCACAGGCCAGGCTTCCGCACAGACTTTTCCCAGCCAGACGGTACGCATCATCTCGCCTTTTCCGGCAGGCAGCGGGCCTGATGTGGTGGCTCGCATCATCGGTGAAAAACTTGGTGCCAGCTGGAAACAGCCGGTGGTGGTTGATGCGCGGCCAGGTGCCAATGGTTTTCTGGCAGCCGGTGCGGTAAAAAGTGCGGCACCCACGGGTTATGAGCTGCTGATTGCCGATGTCGGTCATCTTTCGATCAGCCCGTCGCTGTTCAAAAAACTGCCTTATGACCCCAAAACCGACTTTGTACCGGTGGGCGGTGTGTATCGCACCTCGTTTTTTATCGTCGTCAGTGCCAACAGCCCCATCAAGACCGTCAAGGACCTGATTGCCGCTGCGGCCACGCCCAGCAAGGTGACCTATGGATCGAATTCAATTGGCGGTCCCTTGCATCTTGGCGCTGCGCAGGTTGAAGCCGCCACCGGCACAAAAATGACACATGTGCCCTACAAGGAGATTTCACAGCTGTACACCGCTGTTTCTACCGGTGAGGTGGATTGGGCCATGGGCAGCATTGCCAGCGCCGGCCCCTTGCTGCGCGCCGGAAAACTGCGCTTTATTGCCGTGGCCGACCGCAGCCGCGCCCCAAGCATGCCGAACGTGCCGACTTTTGAGGAGTCGGGCGGCCCCAAGGGCGTGATGGCCCGTACCTGGGTGTCCTTGCTGGCACCCAAAGGCACACCGCCTGCCGTGGTTGAAACACTGAACAAAAGCATCAACGAAGTCTTGCGCATGCCTGATGTGGCCGAAAAGTTTGCCAACTTTGGTTTTGTGCCTGACCCGATCACACCCGCCGCGCTGGCCAGCCTGATTGAAAGCGACACGGTGGTGTATGCCGAGATGGTCAAACGCACTGGCGCCAGCGCAGACTGAAAAAAACTTCAAACGGAGCCAGGCATGACTGAAACAAACAAGACCACAGACGTGGCCATCATAGGCGGCGGCCCGGCTGGTCTGATGCTGGCCATCGAGCTGGGTTGCCGTGGGATTGACTGTGTGGTGCTGGAAGAAGATGTGGCCGCGCCAGACTTTCCCAAAGCCAACGCCACCTCGGCCCGCACCATGGAGCATTACCGCAGGCGCGGATTCTCAAACCAGATTCGTGCGCTGGGCCTGGCACCAGAGCATCCGCAGGA
>JAZKIK010000713.1:2678-4864 GCA_040384925.1 Pseudomonadota bacterium
ACTGCACCACTCTGGCCGGCACCGAGCTGACACGGTTCGAGATTCCCTCACGCAATGAGATCATCAACAAGACATCGTTTGGTGACTATGGTGAAGAACACTGGCCCACGCCCGAACTGCCGCACCGTGGCCAGCAGATGTTTATCGAGCCGGTACTGCGCCAGCAGGCCCAGTCATACGAGTCAGTCAGCCTGGTGCTGGGATTGCGTGCGCAGTCGATTGATGTGGGGGCGAGTTGCGTCAACATTGTTGCCCGCAGCACCGTGACGGACGAGTTCACAACACTGACCGCCCGTTACGTGGTGGGCTGCGATGGCCCGCGCAGCATGGTGCGCAAGAGCTGCGGCATTCGTTACAGCGGGCAAAGTGAAGAAGTGCGCGACTTTTTTGGCGGGCAGATGTTGTCGGTGTATTTCAGGTCCGGCAGCCTTTACGGCGTGCTGGGCAAAAAGAAGGCCTGGCAATACTGGGCTGTCAATGCGGTGCAGCGCGGTTTGCTGATTGCGATTGACGGGGTAGACCAGTTTTTGTTCTGCCTGCAGCTCGCGCCCGGCCAGACACCCGAGTCAGTGGACTTCAAGTCCGCCATGTTTGCGGCAATTGGTGCGCAGTTTGAGTTTGAGCTGATTGCCACCGGGCCCTGGCAAGCTGGTTTTACGCTGGTAGCCGACAGGTTTTCAAAAGGCCGGGCGTTTATTGCAGGCGATGCTGCCCACCTTTTTACGCCCACAGGCGGCATGGGCTACAACACCAGCGTGGACGACGCCGTCAACCTGGGCTGGAAGCTGGCCGCCGTTGTCAAGGGCTGGGCTGGAGAGGCGCTACTGGACTCTTACGAAGCCGAACGCAAGCCAATTGGCCATCGCAACACCACATTTGCCCGCAGCATGGCCGACAGTATTGGCAGCATCAAGGTGCCGCCGCAACTGGAAGCCGCAGGCGAGGAAGCCGATGCGGTGCGCCAGAACTTGGGACATGCGCTGCATCAGCATGTGCGCAACGAATTCAACATTCCCGGCCTGCAACTGGGCCTGCGTTATGAAGGCAGCCCGATCGTGGCTCCTGAAGATGGCGCACCAACGGCTGACCAGCCCAATAACTACATCCCGACAGCCAGGCCCGGTGCGCGTGCGCCGCATGTCTGGCTGGGCGACAAATCGATTTTTGATCTGTTTGGACGCGACTTCACGCTGCTTTGTTTTGATAGAGAAGCCGATGTGACGGCATGGTGGACTGCTGCCAGTTCCCTGGGCATGCCGCTGGACATCCTCTACTGCAACAGCCCTGAAGCCCGCGTTTTGTACGGCGCAGACCGCGTGCTGATTCGGCCAGACCACCATGTGGCCTGGCGTGGCGGTGCAGAGGCTGATGCGCAAAAGCTGCTGGAGCTGGTTTGTGCGCGTGCCCAACATCCCGTGTCCGAGCGGCTTGCAGCCTGAACAGTTCTTCTTGCTCCTTCCCCCGCTGGGGGAAGGCAGGGATGGGGGCCAGCGGCATAACAAACCATAGCAGTGGGTACACGCCGCAAGCCCTCACCCCAACCCTCTCCCAAAGGGAGAGGGGACAAAACCCATCCCCCATTACTTACCACAACGGAGTCAACCATGCGATTTTTAAATTTCAAACAGGGCAGCGAATCAGGTCTGGCGATTGCAGACGGCGCTGGTTTTAAGGGGCTCTTGCGCACAGACGCGGCTTTTCCCGGCGATTTGCAGAGCTTGCTGGCCAAGGGGCCAGAGGCCCTGAAGGCCGCAGCCGATGTACTGCGCAGTGGGCAAACCATTGACCTGGAGCAGATCAGCTACCTGCCGCCACTGGTCAACCCCGGCAAAATTTTCTGCATTGGCCTCAACTATGTTGACCATTCGACTGAAAGCGGTTTTGCCGTACCGACCTATCCAGCAATTTTTTCGCGTTTTGCCTCAAGCATGACGGGCCACGGCGCGCCCATCATGCGGCCCAAGGTATCAACTCAGCTTGATTACGAAGGTGAACTGGTCGCCGTGATCGGCAAGGCAGGGCGGTATATAGCCAGGGAAACGGCGCTGGAGCATGTGTTCGGCTATAGCTGCGGCATGGACGGTACCGCGCGGGATTTTCAGAAACGCACGCCGCAATGGACGCTGGGCAAAAATTTTGACGCGAGCGGCTCCCTGGGGCCAGAAATCGTGAGCGCCGGCGAATTG
>JAZKIK010000714.1:0-15495 GCA_040384925.1 Pseudomonadota bacterium
CCGATCGAGTTCAAGGCCCTGTCGGAAGCCTTTCGTGGTGTAGCACCCAACACTGTTTCAATCGGCTGCGTCAAAGCCAATCTGGGCCATCTGGAAGCTGCAGCCGGGCTAGCCGGGTTGATTGCCGCATCCATGGCATTGCGCCATGCGCAGTTGCCACCGGTCGCACATTTCCGCCAGGCCAACCCCCTGCTTGGACTGCAGGCCTCGCCATTTTTTATTGGTGCACAGTTGCGGCCCTGGCCTGGTGTGCGGCGCGCCGGTGTCAGCTCCTTCGGCATTGGCGGCACCAATGTCCATGTGGTCATGGAACAGGCACCGCCGCCAACAAAGCGCAGCAGTCCGCCTTTGCACGGCTGGTCGGTGCTGTGTGTATCAGGCCGCAGTGAAGCCGCCTTTGCAGATGCAAAAAATCGCCTGATGGCCGCGCTTGATGATTCGCTTGACCTGGCCGCTGCAGCTCGTACTTCCGCTTTTGGGCGGCGGGCCTTTGAATTTCGCGCAGCCGTGCCAGCGCGCACGGCTGCGGAGGCACGCCTGGCACTTGCAGGCAGTGATGCGGTAAAAACAGTTGCCAGTCCCAGGCTTGTGCTGCTGTTTGCCGATCCATGTGAGGCACTGCCGTCCGGTGCCGATATCGTGGATGTCGCCCGTGCACTAGGCACGGCTTTTCCGCGCATCCGTTCATCTCTTGAAGCTGCCGCAGAAAAACTGCCTGGACTGCGCGGCCTGCTTCAAACCCATGCCCTGACATCTTCTGTGGGCGTGGCCCGTTTGGCAGTGCAATGGGCGGTGCTTGACCAGCTCAGGCACTGGGGTGTCAGCCCGGCCATATATGCTGGCCAGGGGCTGGGCGAGCTTGCTGCTGCCGCCGCTGCCGGTTTGCTCGAATGGCCTGATGTGCTGCTGGCCATGCACCGCATCTTTAATGAAAAGGCTGACCCTGCAACTGTGCTTTTGACCTTGCCGCAAGGGCAGGGCGCTGCTGGTGCCACTTTGCTGGGCTGGCAGACCGGCCAGCCGGTCCGGCAGCTTTTGCCGCCGTATCTGCAGGCGCTTGCAAGCGCTTCGGCTTCATTCGCCACATTGTCGATGCCTGCGCTGCTTGCACAGGGAGCCACGGCATTGCTGGACCTCGGCTGCACGCATCGCAAAGCCGAAGTTGCTGACGGCAAACTGCTTGAGTTGAGCGCTCTTTGTCATGGTGTTGATGGTGAGCAGAAGGACGATGCAGTCGCTGCGCTGATGCATGCGCTGGCATTCCTGCACACACATGGGCTTGCCGTCAACTGGCGCAATGTTCTGGGTAGCGGCGCACGCGCACGCCTGCCGTTTTACCCCTTCCAGCGGCGCAGGCATTGGCGCGAAAGCGCCTTGCCGGCTCAGGCAACTGATGGCTCTGCCGCTCATGGCGGATTTCCCGGTCAGGAAATCGCCACGCCGCTGGCGCGCTGCATGCTCAGTACCCGGCTTGTCCCCACAAGCGCGCCATGGCTTGCTGAGCACCGTGTTGATCAACAGGTGGTCATGCCTGCCGCCGCCTACGCCTCGCTGGCAATTGCTGCGGGCATGCCTGAAATCGGTGTGCTGAGCATCGCAAGGGTTTTGCAAATCCTCCCGCAGGGTATACCGCTGCAGACCGTGCTTGACGACAGCGGGTCTGTGCGCATTCATGCGCAGCTCGATGGCAAATGGCTGCAATGCGCCAGTGCCGATGCAGCCGGGCCCAGGGCTGAAGGCGCAGACCTTGGCCGCCTTGACCTGGCTGCGGCCCAGGCCCGCTGCAATCGTCCAGGCGATCTCGCCCTGCTGTATCAAAACATGCGTGAAAGCGGCATTGATCTGGGCCCGGCCTTGCGCCGCTTCAGCGTCCTGGGCAGTGGCCCCAATGAGGCGCTGGCGCGCCTGCGGCCCTGCGATGACCTGCCCGATGCCCATCTGACGGTACACCCGGCCGTGCTGGATGCCCTGTTCCAAAGCCTTGCCGTGCTGGTTGACAGCCAGGCGCTGGGTGCACATCTGCCGGTGTCTTTCAACGCCTTGCGTCTTGCGCCGGGTACCACCACTGCCATGGCGGTCTGGTGCCATGCGCGGCTGCGCCAATTGCCGTCTGGTACCACAGGCCTGGTTGGCGATCTGGCCTTGCTCGACGAAGACGGCAAGATTCTGCTTCAGGTCGATGGCTTGGCCTGCCGCCCGGCACGCGCCAATGAAGGGCAAAAAACCTATACACAGCAGTTGTACACACCGGTCTGGGTACGCCAGCCGCCTGCTTTTGTGCTGGCCCGGCCCCTGGCAGACACACTGCCGGTCAAAACCGACCTGGCTGAACATGAGGCCAGTCTGCCTGCGCTTGACCGGCTTTGCACGGCCTACGTGGTGCACGCCTTCAAGCAACTGGGCGTCAGTTTTGTACCCGGTGAAGTCGCAACACTGGCCAGGCCTTGCGACCGGAGGTTTGAGCGCCTGCTGCCGCGTTTGTGGCTGATGCTTCAGGAAGATGGTGTGCTTGATGCCGGCCACAGGGTGCTGAAGCAGCCCGAAGATGACGCCCCAGGCCTGCATGCCGAACTGCGCCGCCTGCACCCCTTCATGCTGACAGAAATCGGCATGCTTGCCCGTTGTGGTGAAGCGCTGGCCAGCGTTCTGTCGGGCAGGACTGATCCGCTGAGCCTGCTGTTCACCAGCAGCGGCACGGACGATGCACCCGCACTCTATGCGCAGTCGCAGTACACCAATGCGCTGAACCAGCTTGCAGCCCAGGCGCTTGCGCCCTTGCTAGAAGAAGCCGGCAAATCCGCAGCCAGCCTGAAAATACTTGAAATCGGTGGTGGAACCGGCGGCACGACCCACCACCTTCTGCCGCTGCTGTCTGCCAATGCGGCCGAATACCTGTTCACCGATATTTCCCCCGCCTTCATGGAGGCTGCACGCCAGCGTTTTGGTACGCATGACTGCCTGCGTACCGCGCTGCTGGACATAGAGCATGATCCCCTGGCGCAGGGCATTGCGGCTTCTTCCCGCCATCTGGTGATTGCCGCCAATGTGCTGCATGCAACAGCCGATCTTGCCGTCACCATGGCCCATGTCAAAAAGACGCTGGTTCCCGGTGGCTGGCTGCTGCTGGTCGAGGGTTTGCGCCCCTCGCGCTGGCTGGATCTGACCTTTGCCCTGACCGATGGCTGGTGGAAAAGCCTGGATCACCAGCGCCGTCCGGACTACCCCTTTCTGGATGCGCAGGGCTGGAGCCGCCTGCTGTCAGAACAGGGTTTTGAAGCCGTGCAGGTGCACACACCAGGCGCAGGCCGGCTTGCCGACCAGGGCGTGATTGTGGCGCGCCGCATGATGGAGGCGCTGCCAGGTACCCAAGTCCTCAGCGATGCACTGTCGGCAGGCAATCCGGCTGAAGCCGTGCTTGGTGCCTTGCAGGCTGCTGCCGACACACCGCGCCTGCTGCTTGCCACCAGCGGCGCACAGGCCATTCATGGCTGGGAGCAGTCTGACCCCGGCCAGGCGGCAGTCGCCGGTCTTGTCAGGGCTGCTGCCCTGGAGCGCCCGGCCAGCAGCCTGCGCAGTGTTGATCTTGATCCGCTGGCTGACCGGCCTGAGGATGCGCTGGTGATTGAAGCCGCGCTCGATGATGCAGAACCGGCTACCGCCTGGCGCAACGGCGAGCGTTATGTGCTGCGACTGCAGCGCCCGCAGCCTGTTGCAGCGCTGCCTGAAGCTTTTCAGCTCAAGGCAACAGAGCCAGGGCGACTGGACTCGCTGGTTTTGCTTCCCGCTGTGCGGCGCAGCCCCGGCGCTGGCGAGCTTGAAATACGTGTGGTGGCGGCCGGCCTCAACTTCAAGGACGTGCTCACACTGCTGGGGACGGTGCCTGCTGTTGCCGGCACAGGTCTTGGGGGTGAATGCAGCGGCGTGGTCACCGCAGTTGGCCCTGGGGTAGTCAATTTTGTTGCTGGCCAGGCTGTGGTGGCGCTGGCAGGGGGCAGTTTTGCCAGCCATGTGATTGTTCCGGCATGCCGGGCGCACTTGCTTCCGGCTGGTCTGGGTTTTGAGCAGGCTGCGGTATTGCCCATTGCCGGCATGACCGCGCTTTATGCGCTTCGGGAACAGGTAAGCCTCAAACCTGGGCACAGCGTGCTGATCCATTCAGCCAGTGGTGGTGTGGGCCTGCATTGTGTAAAACTTGCCCTGTCGGCAGGCACCAGGGTTTTTGCCACTGCAGGCTCAGCGGTCAAACGCGCCTATTTGCGGCGGCTTGGTGTAGAGCATGTTTTTGATTCACGCAGCACTGATTTTGCCGCCAGGCTTTTGCAGCTGACGGGCGGCGCTGGCATTGACTTTGTGGTCAACAGCCTGGGTGGCCAGGCGATTGCAGCGGGCTTTTCAGTGCTCAGGCCCGGTGCCTGTTTTATCGAGATAGGTCGGGCCGGCATCTGGACTGCACAGGAGGCGGCGCAGCGTTTTCCACACATCGACTACCGCATCATTGCCCTGGACCGCATTTCTGACGAAGAGGGTGGGCGCCTGCTGGCTGCTGCGCTTTCAGCCGCCACCAGCGGCGAACTGGCCACACCGCCCGTTACCCGTGTACCCATGGCGCAGGCGGCCAATGCCTTTCGCCTCATGCAGCGGGCACGTCACATTGGCCGCATTGCGCTGACCCTGCCGCATCCCTTTGGTTTCAGGGCTGACCGCAGTTACCTGGTGACTGGCGGCCTTGGCGGCCTGGGGCTGGCCGTTGCCGAATGGGCTGTCGAGCGTGGTGCGCGCCACCTGGTGCTGGCATCACGCGGCCTGCCTGATGCTGCTGTTGAAAAAAAACTGTCTGCCCTGCGTGCCAAAGGTGCTGTGGTCGAGACAGAAGCCGTGGACGTTTCGCTTGAATCGGCAGTCGAGCGCCTGGCGGACAGCTTTGCCGCAGCCCGCCCGCCACTGGCGGCTGTTTTCCATGCCGCCGGCATGCTTGACGATGCACCGCTGAAGTTTCAGGACGCTGCACGGCTGGCACGTGTGCGTGCAGCCAAACTCGATGCGGCCGAACATCTTGCCAGATACTGCAAGGGGCTGGAAGCTTTTGTACTTTTCAGCTCGGCGGCCGGTTTGCTCGGGTCGGCAGGGCAGGCCAATCACTCGGCTGCCAATGCCGCGCTTGATGCCTTTGCGCAGCGCCTGTATGCGCAAGGCATCAACGCAATGACCATCAACTGGGGCCCGTGGGCCGACATAGGCGCTGCCGCAAAGCTTGGTGTGGCCAGCCGCCTTGCGGCATCCGGCATGGGCGAAATCAAACCGGCAGAAGGGCTGGCTGCGCTTGGCTGGATGCTTGATTCGCGCCTCAATCGTATTGCCGTGTTGCCCATAGACTGGCCCGTGTTTGGCACGCAGCCCGGTTTGTCGCCCCTGTTCAGCCAGCTGCTGCCCAGACCGGACAAGGGTTTGCAGCCGCAGCCTTCAAAATCCGTTGCAGGCAAAAATGCCGGTGCTGCTTCAATTGGCAAGCTCGGGGCCACCCTGGCGGGTCTGGCCCCGAGCCGCCGTGGCCCGTGGCTGGAGTCACTGGTTGCAGACGAGGCCCAGCGGCTGATTGGCGGCGGCGCGCTGCCGCCCGAAACCGCGCTGACCGAGCTTGGCCTTGACTCGCTGCTGGCCATCGAGCTGCGCACCCGGCTGGGCACACTGATAGGTGCTTCCTTACCCGCCACACTGATTTTTGACCACCCCTCGGTGCGTGCCCTGGGTGCCCATTTTCTTGCCCTGCTCAGTCTGCCCGATCTGGAGCAGCAGGCCACCACAAGCGCGCACACTGATGTTGCCGAGGCTGTTGCCGACCTGGCTGCCACAGCTTTGCCCGTTTCTGCATCGCCTGGCGCTGCAGTCAGTGAGGCCGAGGTGATGGCAATGGACGAAGATGCGCTTGATGCCATTCTTCGTGATCTTCAAACCCGCCACCTGAATCCATGACTGAACAAGAGCTGCGCGACAAGCAGAAAATCGTGCTGCTGCTGACCCAGATGCAGGCCAAGCTGGACGCGGCCGAGCAAAAGGCGCACCAGCCGATTGCAGTCATTGGCATGGGCTGCCGCATGCCGGGCCAGGTTGACAGCGCCGATTCATTCTGGGCCATGCTGGAAGCCGGCACCGATGCGGTCATTCCCGTGCCCCCAGGCCGCTGGGATGCCGACACCTGGTACGACCCCGATCCCGATGCACCGGGCAAGATGAACACGCGGCGCGGCGGTTTTCTGCACGATGTTGACAAGTTTGACGCCGAATTTTTCGGGATTTCGCCGCGCGAAGCCATATCCATGGATCCGCAGCAGCGGCTGGTGCTGGAAGTCGCCTGGCGTGCGCTGGAGCATGCCAATGTGCGGCCGCAGTCGCTTGCTGGCAGCAAGACCGGGGTTTTTCTGGGTATCTGCACCAGCGACTACGCACGTATGGGTGATGGCTCGGGCAGCATGGGCGCGCTGGATACCTATTCGGGCACCGGTGGTGCAAACGGTGTGGCGGCCGGGCGGCTGTCGTACACCCTGGGCCTGCAAGGCCCCAGCATGGTGATTGATACAGCCTGTTCCTCATCGCTGGTGGCCACCCACCTGGCGGTGCAAAGCCTGCGCAGCGGCGAGTGCCGTCTGGCGCTGGCCGGTGGTGTCAATCTGGTTTTGCTGCCTGATGGCACGGTCACGCTGTCGCGTCTGCACATGATGGCACCAGATGGCCGCTGCAAGGCATTTGATGCAGCAGCCGACGGGTTTGTGCGGGGTGAAGGTTGCGGCATTGTGGTGCTCAAACGCCTGGCTGATGCCCAGGCCGACGGCGACACCGTGCTGGCCGTGATACGCGGCAGCGCAGTCAACCAGGACGGCCGTTCTGCCGGCCTGACCGCCCCCAACGGGCTGGCACAACAGGCCGTGGTACGTGAAGCGCTGGCCAACGCCAGGGTCAATCCAGCCGATATTGCCTATGTCGAGGCACACGGAACCGGTACCGCCCTGGGTGACCCGGTCGAGATCAATGCGCTGGCTGCGGTGCTGGGCCAGGGCAGGACCCGGCCCCTGCTGGTCGGCTCTGTCAAGACCAATATAGGGCATCTGGAAGCCGCAGCCGGTGTGGCCGGACTGATCAAGGCGATTGAAACCGTCAGGCGTGGCCGTGTCGCGCCCAGCCTGCATTTTCACCAGATCAACCCGCACATACAGACTGGCAACTGCGTGGTGTCCGTGCCCACTGCAACTGCAGAACTTGCAGCTGACTTGCCCCGGCTGGTAGGTGTCAGTGCGTTTGGCTTTTCGGGCACCAATGCCCATGTTGTGCTGGAGGCTGCACCTCCCCAAAAGTTATCCAGTGCGCAGCAGGCCCCGCGCGCAGAAGTGCTGCCCCTGTCGGCAAAAACGGCGGCGGCGCTGGCCGATCTGAAAAACGGTTTTTTGTGCTCCCCGGCGCTGGACCAGTTTGCCGATGCCTGTTTTACCGCTGCCACCGGCCGCAACGCATTTGCGCACCGGCTGGCCATCGTTGCAGACAGCGGCACCGCAGCCATTGAGCAGCTCAGGCTGGCCACAGGGCGTGTTGCCGCCGCACCCCGCATCGCCTTTCTTTTCAGTGGCCAGGGTGCACAGGCCAGCGGCATGGGCCAGTTCCAGTACCAGACCGAGCCGGTTTTTCGTGCGGTGATAGACCGTTGCGCCGCAGTGCTTGACCCTTTGCTGGGCCGTTCATTGACCGGGCTGATGTTTCAAGGCGGTGTCGAGCTAAACCGCACCGAATACGCACAACCCGCCCTGCTGGCATTCGAGCTGGCCATGGTCGAGCTGCTGCGCAGCTGGGGTATCGAGCCCGAAGCTCTGCTGGGCCACAGCCTGGGTGAATATGTAGCGGCCACGGTAGCAGGGTCGCTGCCCTTTGATGAAGCCTTGCGCCTGGTGGCCCTGCGCGGCCAGCTGATGCAGGCACTGCCCGAAGGCGGTGCCATGGCCGCCGTGCTGGCCGGGCATGAAGCGCTGGGGCAGTTGCTGGCAAACAATCCATCGCTGGCCATGGCTGCCGACAACGGGCCTGCCATGGTCACGATTGCCGGACCGGTGCAGGCCATCGAGGCCGCCTGCGCGGCACTGCAGGCACAAGGCATTGAAAGCCGCCGCCTGCCTGTCAGCCATGCCTTCCATTCGGCCCTGATGGAGCCGGCACTTGACAAAATCGAAGCTGCAGCCGCCCAGGTCAACTGGCAGGTGCCGCGCATTCCGGTCATCAGCAATCTTGATGGCCTGCCCATGGCCTGCCCCGACGCCGCCTACTGGCGCCGCCACACGCGCGAGCCAGTGGCCTTTGCAGCCGGTGTGCGCGAGCTGGCTGCGCGTGGCTGCAATATATTCATTGAAGTCGGGCCCAATCCGGTTTTGCTGGGCATGGCGCGCAGCTGCGCTTCTGCCATGCCAGCCAGTGCAGGCATCACCTCAAGCGCCATTGAATGGGTGGCCATCAGCCGCCTGGGGCAGAACGCCAGCGGCATGCAGGCACTTGCAAAACTGTTCGAGGCGGGTGTTGATGTGCGCTGGGACAGCGTCCATGCCGGCCGGGGCCGCCGCCATGTGGCCTTGCCCGGCCATCCGATGCGGCGTGTGTCCTACTGGCGCATAGCGGCCCTGCCGGCTGCACAGGCCGAGCACCCGCTGCTCAATACCAGGGTTGACCTGGCCGATGGCCGCACGGTGTTTCGAAGCAGCCTTCCCGATCCGGCCCTGGCCCTGCTGGCTGAACACAAGGTTGGCGGGCGGGCGATTGCCCCTGCTGCCTTGCTGCTGGAAGCCTGTGCCAGTGCTGCGCTTCGCTGCGGGCACCCGGCGGCGCTGTCGGCCATCTCCTTTCTTGCGGCACTGCCGCTGGATGCTGCACGTGAGCTGACCATAGAGCTTGATACAAGCCAGGTGTCGCTGCAAAGCCGAAAGCCCGACGGTGGGGCCTGGACTGTTCATCTCCAGGCAGCACTGGGCGGCTCGGCCGCTGCCGCACTGCCTGTGGGTGCTGCCGAAGTGCCGCATGCCGTTGATCCTGTTGCCCTGCACAGCTGGATGCAGGCTGGCGGCATCGAGTATGGGCCGGTGTTCCGCCGTATCCAGCTCGCCTCTCGCGGCACTGATGTGGCACTGGCAAAACTCGCGCCCATCACATCTGCGCCTTACAGGCTGCACCCGGCCCTGCTGGATGCCGCATTTCAGGCGCTTGCGGTGGCAAGTTTTGAAACCGGTGATGGTGCCATGCGCATCCCGGTCGGGCTTGATTATTTTGAAGCCAGCGATGCGCCAGATGTTGATGCGGCGTGGGCACATGTGCGGCTTGCGGGCAGCGGTGCCAGCCTGTCTGCCGACGTGTGGCTGTGTGACGGCGAGGACCGCACCCTGGCGCGTGCCCAGGGTCTGCAACTGGCTGGCGCGGCGGCCAGCACGGGTGCGAAATCATCGTGGCAGGAATGGCTGCTGCAACGCCAGTGGCGGCTGCTGGCCCTGCCGCCCGCCTGTGACGAGCTGGCCCAACACGCCGCCAGCGGGTTCGCAACAGAAACCGTCAGGGCCGCGCTTGGTGCGCTGGCTGGTCTGGGCCTGGGCATGGACAGGCTGGCTGCTGTTTATGCTGCCCAGGCACTTGCCAGTGTGCCGCCTGAAACCGTGGCTGAAAGGCATCAGGCCCTGTACCGGCGTTTGCCCCTGCTGGCTTTGGCTGCCGATGCGGCTTTGCCAGACCCTGATGTATTGCTGGCTGAACTGCACCACCTGTTTCCAGACAGTGCGCGAGAGATCGGTCTGCTGCAGCGCTGCGGCAGCCAGCTGGCCGCTGTGCTGCAGGGCAGGCAGGACCCGCTGCAACTGCTGTTTCCGGCTGAAAATCAGGACAATGTTTACCGCGATTCGCCGGTGTCACGCGCCCTCAACCGTGGTGTTGAAGACGCCGTGATGGCCGCCTTGCCTGCCCATGGCCTCTTGCGTATCCTTGAAGTTGGCGCCGGCACGGGCGGCACCACCGACGGCCTGCTGCTGCGTTTGCCGGTCGAGCGTATTGAGGAATACGCTTTCACCGACATTTCACCCAGCCTGCTGGCAGCCGCCGGGCGTCGCCATGCATCACAAGCGTGGTTGAGGCCACGCCGGCTCGACATAGACCTTGACCCGCTGGGCCAGGGTTTTGCCGCAGGCCATTACGACATCATCGTCGCCGCCAACGTGATCCACGCTGGCGCTGATCTGAAGCGCAGTCTGCAAGGGCTGGCGCGGCTGCTGGCACCCAATGGTGTGCTGGTCATGCTGGAGGGTGCGGGGCCGCAGGGCTGGATTGATCTGGCCTTTGGCCTGACCGATGGCTGGTGGCGTTTTACCGACCACGAACGCAGGCCCGACTACCCGGTGCCCAGCCGTGTTGGCTGGCTTGATGTACTGCATGAATCAGGCCTGAACGCATCGGCAGTTGAAGCCAGAGTTGACGATGTTCTGGACCGCCAGGTCATTCTGGTGGCACGCCACCATGTGGCAGAAAAATGGCTGGTGGCCGGTGGTGATGACGCCCTGTCACTGGCTTTGGCCAAAAGCCTTGGCACGCTGCATATTGCTGCAGATGCGGTTTTGCCGCCGGGTCAATGGCATGGCTGCCTGTTTACCGGTGCGCTGCAAATGGCCGCAGAGCCAGCCGGGCTGAATCTATTGATGGCCGACCAGCAGCGCACGCTTGATGCACAAAGGCGACTTGCGCTGGCCTGCAGCGAGAGGGGTTTGCAACTGGTGGTGCTTACCAGCGGCGCACATGCGGCCAGTGCCAACCAGGCGACAGCCTGGGGGCTTGGCCGTGCGATTGCAGCTGAATTGCCCGACGTGGGTTTGCGCCTGATTGATGTGGACCCAGGTTTGCCCATAGCTCAAGCAACAAGTGAAATCTGCAGCGAGCTGCAATGCCGCGATGGTGAAGACCAGCTGGCCCTGACCCCTGCCGGGCGGCAGGTGGCGCGGCTGGCGCGACTGCAGCCGCTGGAGTCTGGTCTGCCCATGCCCGCTGTTCTGGACCCCTCTGCCGCCTATCTGATTACCGGTGGTTTTGGCGGCCTGGGTCTGCACAGCGCGGCCTGGCTGGTGCGCCGCGGTGCCCGCTGCCTCGTTTTGATGGGCCGTTCTTCTCCCTCATTGGAAGCGGGCCGGCAGATCGCACAATTTGAAGCTGATGGTGTGGTGGTTCACCAGTTCATGGGCGATGTGGCGGTGGAGGGCGATGTTTGTGCTGCCCTGGCCAGCCCAGAGTGCCGTGTTGCCGGCATCGTGCATGCGGCAGGCGCGCTTGACGACGGTGTGCTGGCGCAGCTTGACTGGCCGCGCATGGAACGGGTGCTGCGCGCCAAGGTGGCAGGGGCCTGGCTGCTCGACAGCCTGGCCGGGCCGCTGGATTTTTTCCTGCTTTATTCGTCTGCAGTCAGCCTGGTGGGCAGCCGTGGTCAGGCCAATCATGTTGCAGCCAATGCCTATCTTGATGCACTGGCGGCAAAACGCCGCATCGCCGGGCAGGCCGCCGTCAGCATTGCCTGGGGTGCCTGGAGCGATATTGGCTCTGCCACCGGCATGCAACTGCACAGACGCCTGCAACTGTCCGGCATGGACACCATTGCTCCGGTGCAGGGCACGCAGGTGCTGGACTGGGCGCTGGATTCAGCGCCAGCCGCCTTTGGGGTCTTGCCCATACGCTGGCCCGCATTTGCACAAGCCCTTGCTGCACAGGTTCCGCCGGTACTGCGTGAACTGGTGCCCGCATTGCCCCGGCCAGCAGCTACCTTGAAAGCTTTGACGCCTGCAGTCGAGACCGCATCCCACAAGAAGCAATCTGCCAATGCAGCGACAGCAGCGGCCAAACCCCTGCGCATGCTGGACCTGCTGCTCACAGAAGCCGCAGCCGTGCTGGCAGCCGAGGGGCCGGGTGCCATAGACCCTGCGCGCAGCCTGTTCGAGCTGGGGCTGGATTCGTTGATGGCCGTTGAACTGCGCAACCGCGTGCAGTTGAAGCTGGGGCGCAGCCTGCCCTCCACCCTGTTGTTTGACCACCCGACACCTTCCGGGCTGGCCGCCTTTCTGGGCGACGAGGCTGAAACCGATTCAGTGACTGAAAGTCCACGCGCAGCCAGCAATGAAGCGATTGCCATCATAGGCATGGACTGCCGTTTTCCGGGCGGTGCCAGCAACCCCGAGCGTTTCTGGCAACTGTTGTGTGAAGCTTATGACGCCATAGGTGGCTACCCGGCAGACCGGCATGGTGAGGCTGCAACACCCGGCAGGCAAGGCGCATTTCTGGCTGATGTTGACAAGTTTGATGCGGCTTTTTTCAGGATTGCCCCACGTGAAGCCGCATCCATGGACCCACAACAGCGTCTGCTGCTGGAAACCGCCTGGCATGCGCTGGAGCGTGCAGGCCAGGCACCCGACAGGCAGGCCGGCAGCTCCACAGGCGTTTTTATTGGCGTCTGCAATTACGACTATCCGCAGCTGGTGGCGGCAGCCGGGCAGGTTGACGCCTGGACTGCAACCGGCGGCGCGCCCAGCATCGTGGCTGGCCGGCTTGCCTATGTGCTCGGGCTGGAAGGCCCGGCCATGGTGGTCGATACCGCCTGCTCCTCATCGCTGGTGTCTGTACACCTGGCCTGCCAGAGCCTGCTGGCAGGTGACTGCGACATGGCGCTGGCCGGTGGTGTCAACCTGATACTGACAACGTCCTCTACCGAAGCTCTGTCCACCCTGCACATGCTGGCGCCAGACGCCCGCTGCAAGACCTTTGACAGCCGTGCCGACGGTTTTGTGCGTGGCGAAGGCTGCGGCGTGGTTGTGCTCAAGCGCCTGTCGGATGCCCAGGCCAATGGTGACAATGTGCTGGCTGTGATTGCCGGCAGCTACGTCAACCAGGACGGCCGTTCACCCAGCCTGACTGCGCCCAGCGGTCGCGCCCAGGAGTCCGTGATTCGCCACGCCCAGGCGCGTGCCGGTGTGGTACCTGCAGAAGTTGCCTATGTCGAAACCCACGGCACCGGCACCCAGCTTGGCGACCCGATTGAAATACACGCCTTGCGGGCGGTTTTTGGCACTGCCCGACCCGCCTCGGAGCCCCTGGTAGTTGGCGCAGTCAAAAGCAATATCGGCCACCTTGAAGCGGCGGCTGGCATTGCCGGCCTGATCAAGGCGACGCTTGCCGTGGCACATGCACGCATTCCGCCCAACCTGCATTTCAGGCAGATCAATCCACATATCAATCTGGATGGCCTGGCCATAAATTTCCCCAGCGCAGTTGCCGACTGGCCTTTGCAGGGCCTGCGTGTGGCGGGTGTCAGCGCATTTGGTTTTTCGGGTACCAATGCACATATCGTGATCAGGCAGGCAGAGCCAGAAGTGGCACGGCCTGCGCCTGCAGCCACCGGGCCGCAACTGCTGCTGGTATCTGGCACCACGCCAGAAGCTGCCCACCGTTTTGCACGCGCCGTGGCTGAGCGCCTGCTGGCTGCCGATGCGCCTTCACTGGCCGACCTGGCCTACACCCTCATTGCAGGCAGGGCGCAACTGGAATGGCGCATCGCCATTGTGGCCAGCACTGCAGCAGAGGCCGCCTCGCGTCTGGTGGCAGCCCAGGCACAGGCCACACCGGCTCAGCCCGTGCGTGTGGGTTTTGTGCTGCGTGGGCAAAAGCTGCCGGCAATCGCCGCGCTTCATGCGCTTTACGACACGCAGCCGGTATTCAGTGCTGCCATCAAGGAGGTGGATCAGTCGCTTGCCGCCTTGCCCGGCTCACAGGCTGGCCGCTCCATCAGTGCTGCACTTTTTGACCCGGCCCATACCGAAACAAGCGCCGTATTGCACTTTGCCTTTGCTTATGCAAGCTGCCGCCTGCTGGCTGCCTGGGGCCTGCTGGCCAATGCTTTTGTTGTTGAAGGCTGCGGTACACAGGTCGCCGCCTGCATGGAGCAATCCATCAGTCTGGCCGAGGCCTTGACCGGGGTGCTGCAGGCAAGCCCGTCAGCTGTAACAGCAAGGCATGGCAGTACAGCAGTGGTGCCGGTCAATGATGCAGCTGCAGTGGCCGCCCTGGACTGCGATGTGCTGCTGGCGATTGATGCAGACATCAAGGACATGGCCACAGGCAATGCTCTGGTGCCAAGCATGTGTGATGGCACTGGCCTGGCCGACATGCTGGCTGCTCTTCACCTGGCCGGTTGCCGTCTTGCGCCAGATGCATTGCGTGCTGCGGGTGCTCAGCTTCGTGCCGATGTGCCGGTTTATCCATTCGAGTCCGGGCGTCACTGGGTTGGCCCTGCGCTTGTGCGCCTGCCTGTTGCCACTGCCCCTGTTGGCAAGGGCCCAGCGGGTGTTCATCCCCTGCTTGGCGCTGCGCAACGCAGCCCCGGCCCGGTGCGCCGTTACCAGTCGCTGCTGTCAACCGGGCTGTTGCCCTGGCTGGCGCAGCACCGGGTAGCGGGCGCCGCCACGCTGCCGGCTGCGGCCATGATGGAAATCATGCTGGCCACAGCTGAGCCAGGCAAGGCGCTGGCCATTGAGCAGATCGAATTCAACAGTCTGCTGGACCTCAGCGAGCCCACCTTGCTGCAAACCGAAGTGGCCGATTCCCACATCAGCCTGCATGCCACGCTGGCCAGTTCTGATGACTGGCGCGCCATAGCCCAGTGCACACTCGTCAAGGCCGTCTGGCCGGCAGCACAGCTTGAGTCACTGGCCTCGCTGCGCGAACGCCTGACGCAGCCGCTCGGTGTGGATGCGTTTTATGGCGGGTTTGAACAGGCCAGTGCGCTTGACTATGGCCCGGCTTTTCGCACGGTCAACATGGTTTATACCGGCCAGGCACCAGGCCAGTGTCTGGCGCGACTGGTCTTGCCCGAAGGGCTTGATACAACTGCGATGCGTTTGCATCCCGCCTTGCTCGATGGTGCTTTCCAGAGTGTTGGGGCTGCAGTGGCAAGCCTGCCGGGAGCGTCTGAAACAGGTGGTGCCTATCTGCCCACGGGCATTGAGCGTTTTAGCTGTGCAGGCGCGTCAGCCCCGCATGAAGTATGGGCCTGGACCTGTTTGCAACAACGCGCTGACGGTGCTTTTTTTGCCAATATAGAGCTGTTTTCGCCCCAGGGCGAGCCGCTTGCCAGGGTTGAAAAGCTCCTGCTGCAGCCCATGCGCAGCCACAGCGGCCGCCGGGCTTTTTTGCATGACATGCAGTGGCAAGCAGCCGATGCAGGGCGCAGCCTGCCATCGCGCTGGCACCTTGTTGCGGGTGACGCCGGTAGCAATGTCATCAGCGCTGATCTGGCACGCAGGCTTGTTATGGCCGGTAGCACGGTGGTTTCCGCTGCCGAGGCACAGGCTGTGGTGTTTTTTGCCGATGTGCAGGCAACTGATGTGATGCAACCCAGCATCCAGGCATTACAACTTGCACAAAAACTGGTGCAGTTGCCTGAAGCCCCACAACTCTGGA
>JAZKIK010000715.1:0-5198 GCA_040384925.1 Pseudomonadota bacterium
GCAAGAAGGGGTCCCGGATCACAGACAAAAACAGGCGTCGAACAAACAGCTCCGGATCAAGTCCCGGATGACACGGGACTTGATGCAGCCCCAATCGCAACCACAACATCAGCAGTTTTTTCCACCTCAGCCGCCCTCTTCACCCGGCTAGCCACCAGCAAGCCCTGCAATTTGGCATCCAGCTTATCCAGCGTGCCCACCGGGTCCAGCCACCAGTCGGTGGACCAGACGCGCAGCACTTCCCAGCCCAGGCCGCGCAGCACCTGTTCGCGCAGCAGGTCGCGGTCGCGGGCAGTGGCGCTGCGGTGGTAGGTGGCACCGTCGCATTCGATGCCGCACAGGTAAATGCCGCTGGCATCGGGGTGGACCACGGCTAAATCGATTCTGAAGGCTGATGCGCCGACCTGGGTTTGCAGCTGCCAGCCCTTGCTGGCCAGCGCGGCGGCAATGGCGGCTTCATACGGGCTGGCAAAACCGCCGACGCTGCCGGGGCTGGCCTCGGCCAGGGCGCGGTTGCCGCGTTCGGCAAAGTCCAGAAAGTGCTTCAGGTCGCGCACACCGCGTGACTGGGTGCGGGCCAGGTCCATATGTTCGGCCTTCAGGCTTGAAAACACACGCAGCTCGTGGCGGGCGCGGGTGATGGCCACATTCAGCCGCCTTTCGCCGCCATCGCGGTTCATGGGGCCAAAGTTCATCGACACGACACCGGCCCGGTTGGGCCCGTAGGTGATTGAAAAATACATGATGTCGCGCTCGTCACCCTGCACACTTTCGAGGTTTTTGACAAACACGGCCTCCAGCTCGCTGTCTGAAAAATACGGCTCTATCGCCGGGTCCTTGCGGCGCTCTTCGTCCAGCAAGTCTTCAATCAGCGACTGCTGCTCGGCGTTAAAGGTCACCACACCAATCGTGAGTTTTGAAGCCCTGAAGCCCGGTGACTTGAGCCGGGCCACCAGGTCTGCCACCAGCGCCTTTGCCTCGGCCGGGTTGGTACGTGCTGCGCCTTTTTCATAAACACCTTGCACATGGTGAAAGCTCAAGGCCTTGTCCAGCGTGACGGGTGAGGGGAAAGTCACCAGCCCGCTGTCGTAATAACGCTGGTTTGAGAAGGTGATCAGGCTTTCATGCCGGCTGCGGTAGTGCCAGTTGAGCTTCATGGTCGGCAGGTTGGCACCCATACATTCGTCCAGAATGCTTTCCAGGTCGGCTTCGAGTGTGTCGTCCTCGTCGGTTTCCTGCTCGGCACGGCCAAAAAAGTTGCTGGGCGGCAGCTGTTTGGGGTCACCCACCATCACCACCTGTTTGCCGCGTGCCATGGCACCAATCGCGTCCCACACCGGGATTTGTGAGGCTTCGTCAAACACCACCACATCAAAGGCGGTGGCGTCCGCCGCCAGGTACTGGGCAATCGACAGCGGGCTCATCAGCAGGCAGGGGGTCAGTTGGGTCAGCGCGGTGGGGATCTTGCTCATCAGCACACGCAGGGGCAGGTGCTGCTTTTTCTTGCTGATTTCATGGCGCAGCACACCCCATTCAGAGTTTTTGCTGACGCTGTCTTGTGTAGGCAGGCCGGCGCACAGGCGGGCGCGCACCCAGCCGCGGGTCAGCCCGGTGTAGCGGGCGTCCAGCGCCTTGAAGTCGTCTATGCGCTTTTCATGCTCTGCCGAGACAAAATTGCGAATCACCGGCTCCTGGTCCACCACGGCGGCCAGCCACCAGCGCTTGTAGGCCACCTCAAACGCCCTTCTGGCCTGGCCGGGCGGTATGGCCTGGCTTTCAACCGCCTGCACCAGCGGGCCCAGGCCCAGTGCTGCGGCTTCGGCACCCACCTTGCGCCAGGCGCACCAGGCGTTCAGGCGTGACTCGGCCTGGGTGATGGCGTTGGTGCGCTCCATCAGCAGGTGCAAGCCCATTTCGGTAAATTCGGCTTTTGCTGCGGGTAAAAACTCGCCCGCCAGCGCCAGCTCGTCAATGAGCGGGGCCAACTCGTCCCAGCGGTCTTTGTAGGCCTGGGCCATCCAGGCGATTTTGCGGCCCGGCTCCAGCCCTTCATTGCCGGCCCCCAGCAAATGGTCAATCGCGGCGCGCATGGCGGCACGGTCAGCCGGGTTGGACGTCAGGTTGGCCAGTGCGGCTGTCGCGTAAATCTGAAACTGCAGCGCCAGCCTGAGCACATCAAGGTCGGTCTTCAGGCCCTTCCACAAACCGGTGCTGGCTGAATGCAGATTGCCAAACTCTTCCAGCTTGGTTTCAATCACCGCACGCTGGGTGAACAGCTGCAGGTCGGCCGCCATGGCCGGGCCACATTCACCACGCGCCACCTCGGCATGCGCGCCTGCCAGGGTGCCCACCTTCATGACCTGCTGCGCCGCCAGCTTGAACTGCAGGGCCGCAGCCAGCAAGGCAACAGATGTGGTCGGGCCGCGCCACAAACCGCCGGTGGTGGCCGGGCTTAGTTTGTCCGGCGTGTTGAGTTCGGCGTTCAGCTCGCGCAGCAGTCCAAGCCGGGCGTAGTCCTTGGCAAGCTGTTCGCCGCACAGGCCGTCGGCCACGGCATCCAGCCCGCTATCCTGCCAGGCCTTGTTGGCCTTGACGGCGTCCAGCGCCTGCTGAAACTTCAGCGCTGCCTCCAGCCGCTCAGGCCGGGTCTGCAGGCCCAGCCAGACGGCCAAGGCTGCCGGTGCCACATCAAGCCGCGCAATGTCGGACTGCAGCCCGCGTATCTTGACCAGCAGTTCCACATCCTGGCCGACATCGGGCTCGCCGCCAGCAGCCAGCACGGCTTCAAGCTGCTGGCGTACCGCACGTTTGCCCCACCACGACATGGGCCACATGGCCTTGCTGGCCTCGGCCCACTGGCTCTGCAGCAGCTGTATGTTGATCTGCCCGACCTGCTCTGAATACTGCACCGACAGCTGCGCCGTGGTCTTGTGCAGCTCGGCCAGCAGGGCCAGCCCCTGGTTCAGCGTTTGCCGCAGGGCGGGTGCCCAGGGCTGGCTCAGCTGCGCCATCAGCGACTGGCGTTGCTCCAGCAACTGCAGGGCGCGCTGGGCCTCAATCATCACCACAGGCGGCCAGGCGGGTGAAATGGCGGCGGTAATTTCACGGTGCTTGAGCACACAGGCCGCCGCCTCCTTCAGCCGTGCAGCCACCGCTGCCCCATCGGGCTTCAGGCAAAAGCGCCAGTCGTGGCCTGATGCATTGGGCAGCGATGTTGCCAGCGCAGCCAGCGCCTGCCTGGCCCGGCGGTGCAGCAGCACCAGCGGAGCATCCGGCGTCAGCGACTGGCCTGCATCCAGCGCCATGGCTTTGATGAAGTCATTGCTGGCCTGCTCAAGGGCGTAACCAATCTTGATCAGCTTGAGGGCCGCAGCCATCAAACCCTGCTGCCAGCCCGGTGACCACTGGCTTTGCCCGATGGCCGCCAGCGGGTGTGTGGGCAGCAAAGCGTGGCCGAGTGAACGGGCATTCACCTCCACCCTGTCCACCACATCGCGCAGCACCTCCATGGCATTGCTGTCGTGGGTTTCAACACCGTCCCAGCTCAGGGCCAGGGCGGCAATGTCACGGCCAGCCACGACCGCGCCTATGGCGTCAAAAATGCTCAGGCCATTGCTGTGCCTGCTGTGCAGGTGGGCCACGTAGTCATTCAGCTCGTCACGCAGGCGCTTCAGGCGCTGGGCTTCGGCCAGCCAGGTGTCCTGGTCCATCTCGCCACGCGCTTCCCAGGCTTTTTGCAGTTGCTGCAGCACATCGAGCTTGCGCGCCTTGCTTGAATGCAGCTCCAGGCAAAAGTCGCCCAGCCCCACTTCACGCAGGCGGCGGTACACCACGTCCAGCGCGGCAATTTTTTCAGATACGAACAAGACGCGTTTGCCTTCAGCCAGGCACTGCGCAATCAGGTTGGAAATGGTCTGGCTTTTGCCGGTGCCGGGCGGGCCAATCAGCACAAAGTTCTTGCCGCGCACGGCAGCCATCACGGCAGACAGCTGGGACGAATCAGCTGGCAGCGGGCAATAGGTTTGCTGCGGCACAAATTCGCGGTCAAGCCGCCTCGGGTCGGGAAAGGCCACCCCCGGCGGAAAACTCTCGCGTGGCGAGTCAATCAAATGCCGCACCACCGGGCTTTCACGCAACTGCTTGCTGCGCTCGGCCAGGTCTTTCCACATCAGGTATTTGGCAAATGAAAACATCGCCAGCGCAATGTCTTCAGACACCTCCCAGCCCTTGATGTCCTTGACAGCAAGCGACACCGACTTCCAGATGGCGCTGATGTTCAGGCCCGCGTCGTCCTTGCTCAGTGCGCCGTCAGCCACCGGCAGCTTGAGCTTGAAGTCCTGCTGCAGCATTTCAACCAGCGTGGGGTTAAAACGCGGCTCGTCATCATGCAGGACAAGGCTGAAGCCCGAGCGCACACTTTTGCGGTTCAGCGTCACGGGCACCAGAATCAGCGGGGCGCGGTATTTCTGCTGGGTTTTGCCATCGCGCGCTTCCTCGCGTGTCCATGACAAGAAGCCCATCGCCAGGTACAGGGTGTTGGAGCCCCCTTCCTGCAGGGTGCTGCGGGCGGTACGAAACAGCTCGACCAGGCGCGGCTCCAGCTCGGCGGGCGGCACATCCACAAACACCTCATTGCGCTTGAGGGCGTCCAGCGCGTGTTCGCGCCGCACATCCACATGCTCCCTGCCCTCATGAATCGCCTGGCTGCGCGGGTCGGCACCGTCCATCAGGGCCGGGCGGGCGACCAGCTTCAGGCTTTGGCCCAGGGCCAGCAGGTCTTCAAGCGCGCCAGGGTCGGGCGCTTCAAGCTTGAGCGACTTTTTGCCTGCGCGAAAGTTAAGCAGATTGTTGCGCAGCGACAAATCCAGCAGCTTGCGCTGCCAGCGCGCCAGCCTGTCGGCAGGCGTCAAAAGCGCCGGGTCAAGTTCTGCCAGATGGCTGTCGGGCAGGTCAGGTGCTTCGGCAAACACGGGCTCGGCCGCCGGCGCAGGCTCGGCCAGCGGCAGTACGGCAGCCGCCTCGGCACTGGCCAGGGGCTTGATGCGCTGCAGGCGGGCACGGCGAATGTCCAGTGCCAGCTCAAACGCTTCGTCCTTGTCTTCAGCCAGCTGGCGGGCACCCTGCTCTGTGGCGTAGGCAAAGGTGGCGGCTGGCCTGTGGGTGACCAGCGTGGTTTCAAACACCAGCACTTCATTGAG
>JAZKIK010000716.1:0-3591 GCA_040384925.1 Pseudomonadota bacterium
CGCCAGTAGTGGGCACTCATCTTCAGGGCAATTTCAGTTGCCGATGCACCGTCGCTGGCATAAAAGGCATGGCCCAGGCCGGTCAGCTGCGCCAGTTTTTCTGACAGCTCCACCACCGGCTCATGCGTAAAACCGGCCAGCATCACATGGTCAAGCTGATCCAGTTGCGCCACCAAAGCTGCCTTGATGTGCGGGTGGCTGTGGCCAAACAGGTTGACCCACCATGAGCTGACACCATCGAGGTAGCGTTTGCCCTCCAGGTCATAAAGCCAGGCACCTTCGGCCCTGGCAATCGGCACCAGCGGCACCGATTCATGCAGCTTCATCTGGGTGCAGGGATGCCACACCGCTTTCAGGCTGCGGCGGGTCAGCCCGGTGTTGTCACCAGTCAAGCTTTTTGCACCGGAATGGTCGAACGCTCTTCCTTGATGCGGTTGTCAGGGTTGACAAATACCAGCTTGGGGGCAAAACCGGTCACCTGGTCTTCATGCACCTGTGCAAAAGCCGCAATGATCACCAGATCACCCACGGCAGCGCGGCGTGCGGCCGAGCCATTGACCGAAATGATGCGGCTGCCACGTTCGGCGCGAATGGCGTAGGTGATGAAACGCTCGCCGTTGTTGATGTTCCAGATATGCACCTGCTCGTTTTCGCCGATGTTGCTGGCGTCCAGCAGATCTTCGTCAATCGCGCACGAGCCCTCGTAGTTCAGCTCGCAGTGTGTGACGGCGGCCCGGTGGATTTTTGACTTGAGCAAGGTTCTGAACATGGTGGCCCCGAAGTGGTGGATGACAAATCAGTAACAATCTGCCTTTGGGACGCGAGTCTAAAACAGTCTTTATTCCAGCAGGTTATGAAAAACTCATTTGATTTCTCCATTCAGGCAATAAGCCGTCTGGCTCAGGCTGATGCCGCACGTGCGCTCAGTGAAGATGTAGGCAGCGGCGATTTGACGGCCGGCCTGATTGATGCGCAGCGCATGGCCAGCGCCAGGGTGCTGGCGCGTGAAAGTGCCGTGATCTGCGGCACCGCCTGGGCCGAAGCCGCCGTGCTGCAGCTTGACCCTGAGGCCACGTTGGTCTGGCATGTCAGGGACGGCGAACGCTGCGCGCCCAACCAGGTCGTGCTTGAAATGACAGGCAAGGCCCAGGCGCTGCTGACGGCTGAACGCACAGCGCTTAATTTTTTGCAGTTGCTCAGTGCCGTGGCTACCAAGACCGCCATTTACGTCGATGCCGTCAAGGGCACACAGGCGCAGATTGTGGACACCCGCAAAACCCTGCCCGGCCTGCGGCTGGCACAAAAATATGCCGTGCGCATGGGGGGAGGCACCAACCACCGTATTGGTCTGTATGACGCGGTGCTGATCAAGGAAAACCACATTGCCGCCGCCGGCGGCATCAGCCAGGTGCTGGCGCGTGCCGCCGCCGTGGCGGCCGATGCAGATTTTGTGCAGATTGAAGTTGAAACGCTGGAGCAACTGCAACAGGTGCTGGATGCCGGAGCCAGCATGGTGTTGCTGGACAACATGGACATGGCCCAGCTGCGTGAAGCCGTGCGCATCAACCAGGGCCGCGCCAGCCTTGAAATATCGGGCGGTGTGACACTGGACGGCTTGCGCAGCCTGGCCGAAACTGGCGTCAACCGCATCTCCATAGGCGGGCTGACCAAGGACGTCAAGGCGATTGATTTTTCAATGCGTTTTCAGGATCTGTAAAGGACAACTCATGAGCGCTGTCATTGATGTGGAATACGAGCAGCCCAGCTGCAGCACCCAGCATGCCTGGGCACGGGTACCGGTTGAACCAGGCCCAAAACAGCGCGCCGAGCTGAAGGACAAGATCCGCCGCCTGCTGAAAGAGCGCAATGCGGTGATGGTCTCGCACTACTACGTCCACCCGGACCTGCAGGACCTGGCCGAAGAAACCGGTGGCCTGGTCAGTGATTCACTTGAAATGGCGCGTTTTGGCCGTGACCATGCCGCCCAGACCCTGGTGGTGTCGGGTGTGCGTTTCATGGGTGAAACCGCCAAGATCCTGTCGCCAGAAAAACGCGTGCTGATGCCCGACCTGGACGCCACCTGCTCACTTGACCTGGGTTGCCCCACAGACGAGTTCAGCGCATTCTGTGATGCCCATCCTGACCGGACTGTGGTGGTGTATGCCAACACCAGCGCAGCCGTCAAGGCGCGGTCTGACTGGCTGGTGACTTCGGGTTGCGCGGTGGACGTGGTGCGTTCGCTGGCGGCGCAAGGCAAAAAAATACTGTGGGCGCCCGACAAACACCTGGGCAGTTATGTACAGCGCGAAACCGGTGCCGACATGGTGTTCTGGAACGGTGCCTGCATCGTGCATGACGAGTTCAAGGCCTTTGAGCTGGAAGCACTCAAAAAAGAGCACCCCAAAGCCAAGGTGCTGGTGCACCCCGAGTCACCCGCCGATGTGGTGGCGCTGGCGGATGCCGTGGGTTCAACCTCGGCCATTCTGAAAGCTGCGCGAGAGTTTGACGCACCTGAATTCATAGTCGCCACCGACAGCGGCATGATGCACAAACTGCGCACCCTGAACCCCGGAAAAATTTTTTACGAAGCCCCCACCGCCGGCAACAGCGCCACGTGCAAAAGCTGCGCCCATTGTCCGTGGATGGCCATGAACGGCCTGGCCGGGCTGGCCCATGTGCTGGAGCATGGCACAAATGAGGTGCTGGTTGACCCCGCCCTGGGTTTGCGGGCACGGCTGCCTATTGACCGCATGCTGGCCTTTACAGCGGCGCTCAAAACCAGCCAGGCTGCCCAGGCCAGTGGCCTGGTGCCAAATATCGGCGCGGCCTGATGGCAGGTTTTTCTGCGCTTGTTGATTTTTCTGACCCCCACCAGCCTGACGGCCCGCGTTGCCGCCATGGTTTTGCCAATGCCCGCCAGGTACTGATGGCGCATGAGCCAGCGCAGGTGCTGGCGCTGCTGAAAGAGGTTCAGCAGGCGGCTGAGCAGGGTTTGTGGTGCGTCGGTTATCTGCGTTATGAGGCGGCCCCGGCCTTTGATTCGGCATTGGCCGTGCATGAAGCTGATGGCCCGCTGGCCTGGTTTGCCATTTTTGATGAAGCCTTGCCCTGGCCGCAAGAGCTGGGGGCCAGCGATGCAGTGCAGGCCAAATGGCTGCAGATGCCTTCACGGCCATGGTTTGATGCCTCGGTAAAAACACTGTTGCAGGCGATTGCAGACGGTGAGCTGTATCAGGTCAATCTGACTGCGCAGCTGGCTGGCCTGCTGGATGGCATGGCTGGTACAGACCTGCCCCTGGCCCTGTTTGCCGCCCTGCAGCGCGCACAGCCCGGTGGTTATGCAGCGTATCTGGATACCGGTGACGAACAGCTGTTGTCGGTTTCACCCGAACTGTTTTTTGACTGGCAGGGCGGCCGCCTGCTGACCCGGCCCATGAAGGGCACGGCCGCACGTGGCCATAACCCGCAACACGACGCAGCCCAGGCTGAGGCGCTGCGCACATCGGCCAAGGAGCGCGCTGAAAACGTCATGATTGTGGATTTGCTGCGCAACGATGTGTCGCGCATTGCCGAGCCTTTCAGCGTCAAAGT
>JAZKIK010000716.1:3657-3930 GCA_040384925.1 Pseudomonadota bacterium
CCAGGCCCTGCCCAGCGTCTGGCAGATGACATCGGATGTGGAGGCGCGTACCCGCGCTGGTTGCAATCTGGTGGATGTTTTTGCCGCGCTGTTTCCCTGTGGATCGGTCACCGGCGCGCCCAAGGTGCGCGCCATGCAGATGATCCGCGAACTCGAAGCCGGGCCGCGCGGTGTGTATTGCGGCGCCATCGGCGTGGTGCGTCCGGGCGAGCCGGGGCAGGGAATCCGGGCCACCTTCAACGTGCCGATCCGTACCGTCACCGTGCAGGCGGA
>JAZKIK010000717.1:0-4564 GCA_040384925.1 Pseudomonadota bacterium
TTGCCAAGGTGGTAGGCCGCTCGCGTCAGGTCAAACGCTGTGCCGTGCTGGCTGCAATGCGTGATGCGCAACACGGCCTGCGGCGCAGCAATCACCCTGACCATGGAGCCGTCTTCAGCCACCAGCACATCACCGCCACGTACCAAGGTACCGCGAGGCAAAAAAACACCCAGCTGGCGGCCCAGCGAGTCGGTGCTTTCAAAACGGCTTTTCTGGCGAATGTCCCAGTCAAGTTCGATGGTGGAGGCGCGTTTGAGAAGTACCGGGGCCAGGCCTTTGCCGCCAGGGATGAGTTTGTTGCAGGCGATCATGTGTTGGTCATGCTTGGTAATGGTTTTTGAGGCTGGCAATTTCGATGTGCCCGTTGTGCACACGATAGACAAGGCGATGTTCGTCAGTGATTCTGCGTGACCACCAGCCTGCCAATTGATGTTTGAGTGGTTCCGGTTTTCCGATACCTTCAAAAGCATCACGCTGGATGGCGGTGATCAGCTGGTTGATGCGTTTGACAATGGCTTTATTGTTTTGTTGCCACTCGGCATATTCAGCCCAGGCACGGTTTGAAAAAGTAAGGCTCACTCAGCCATCTTCGCAAGTTCTTCAAAACTTTTTGTAATGCCTTTGCCCGCGTTCAGTTCTGCAATCGACTCCAGCAGTCTTTTTGCATTTTCAGGGCTGCGCAACAGATAAGCAGTTTCATCCAGCGCGTTGAAATCGTCGAGGCTGATCAAGACAGCCGGTTTGCCGCGCTGACGGGTAATCAGTACCGGTGCGTGGTCATCGTTGACCTTGTCCAGCATGGCGGTCAAATTGGCTCTGGCTTCGGTGTAGGTGACGGCGTGCATAAAAACCTCTGGCTTCTTAAGTACAGAACATTGTACTTTACTGGGCAAACAACCACCAGTCACAAATCCAGCGTTGCATACAGCGCCTCAACCGGCAAAGTCAGGCTTAAACAGGCCGATGAAAAGCTGTCGCTTCTGCCCAGTTGTGTGTAATGCCACTGCTTCATGTCGTGACGCTGGTACAGCTCGACTGACATGCTGTCTTGCGAAATGATGAGGTATTCACGCAGGGTGGGGATTTTCAGATAGGCACCCAGCTTTTCACGTCTGTCTATGCCTTCGGTGCCGGGTGATGAGACTTCGGCCAGCAGGCAGGGCAGGGACTTGAACATCGGGTCGGTGTCTTGCGGGTTGCAGACCAGCATGACATCGGGGTAGTAATAAACATTGCCGCCTTCAAGCCGCAGGCGCATATCACCTATGAAGGGCCGACAGCCCGAACCTTGACGGGCCGCGTGGCAGGCCGCAAACAGGTTTCCGCAGATGGTGTTGTGCCGTTCGCTTGCGCCGGCCATGGCGTGAATTGCGCCGTGTACAAACTCGCTTTTGGTCTGAGCACGATTTTCTGCTTGCAGATAATCAGTCTCGGTCAGCGGTTCAAGCAGCGCAAAAGTCATCTGGCAAGAATAGCCGATGCGCCCTAAAACAGAAAGTAGCGCTGCGTCATCGGCAGGCTTTTGGCGGCCTCGCAGGTCAGCAACTGGCCGTCGGCGCGCACGGCGTAGGTTTGCGGGTCGATTTCCATCTTGGGCAGATAGGCGTTGTGAATCATGTTCTGCTTGCGAATGCCACGAATGTTTTTGACGGCGCTCAGGGTTTTGGCCAGGCCAAACCTGCCCTTGATGTCTGCTGCCAGGCCGGCTTGTGACACAAAGGTCAAAGATCCCTTGCTGATTGCGCCGCCAAAACTGCCAAACATGGGCCGGTAGTGCACAGGCTGCGGGGTGGGAATCGAGGCATTTGGGTCACCCATGGCCGCCAGTGCGATAAAACCGCCTTTCAGGATGACGGCCGGTTTGATGCCAAAAAACGCCGGTTTCCAGACCACCAGGTCAGCCCATTTGCCGACTTCAATCGAGCCGACTTCATGTGAAATGCCGTGCGCGATTGCCGGGTTGATGGTGTATTTGCTGATGTAACGCTTGACGCGTGTGTTGTCACTGCGGGCCGTGTCACCCGGCAGCGTGCCGCGCTGCTGCTTCATCTTGTGTGCGGTCTGCCAGGTGCGGATGATGACTTCACCCACCCGGCCCATGGCCTGGCTGTCCGAGCTCATCATGCTGATGGCGCCCAGGTCGTGCAAAACGTCTTCTGCGGCAATGGTTTCCTTGCGGATGCGGCTTTCGGCAAAGGCGAGGTCTTCGGCAATGCCAGCGTCCAGGTGGTGGCAAACCATCAGCATGTCCACATGTTCGTCAAGCGTGTTGACGGTATAGGGCATGGTTGGGTTGGTGGATGATGGCAAAAAGTTTGCCTCACCAACCACCCGAAGAATGTCCGGCGCATGGCCGCCGCCCGCACCTTCGGTATGAAAGGCGCAGAGTGACCTGCCCTTGGTCGCTTCAATCGTGTTTTCAACAAAACCTGATTCGTTGAGTGTGTCGCTGTGAATCGCCACCTGCGTGTCGGTTTCTTCGGCCACGTCCAGGCAGTTGCTGATGGCTGCGGGTGTGGTGCCCCAGTCTTCATGCAGCTTGAGGCCCATCACACCGGCATTGATCTGTTCATGCAGCGCAGCGGGCAGGCTGGCATTGCCCTTGCCCAGAAAACCCAGGTTCATGGCAAAACCATCGGCCGCTTGCAACATGCGTTCGATGTTCCACGGGCCTGGTGTGCAGGTCGTTGCAAAGGTGCCGGTGGCCGGGCCGGTGCCGCCGCCCAGCATGGTGGTGACACCTGAAGTCAGGGCCTCTTCAATCTGCTGCGGGCAGATGAAGTGGATGTGTGAGTCAATGCCGCCAGCGGTCACTATCATGCCTTCGCTGCTGATGACTTCAGTGCCAGGGCCAATGATGATGTCCACGCCCGGCTGCACATCGGGGTTGCCGGCCTTGCCAATGGCGGCAATGCGGCCACCCTTGAGTCCAATGTCGGCCTTGACAATGCCCCAGTGGTCAATGATGAGGGCGTTGGTCATCACCGTGTCAACAGCACCCTCGGCACGGGTTTTTTGCGACTGCGCCATGCCGTCACGAATCGTTTTGCCGCCGCCAAACTTGACCTCTTCACCGTAGCTGCCAGCGCGCAGGGTGTAGTCGGCTTCAACTTCAACCGTCAGATCAGTATCTGCCAGCCGCAGCCGGTCGCCCACAGTGGGGCCAAACATTTCTGCGTAGGCGCGTCTGCCAATCGTTGCCATGGTGTAACTCCTCAAATGCGTAAAACGGTGTCAGTGGTTTGTGTAAACCGGTGCAGGCACAGCATGGCTGCTGGCCGGCTGAAAAAGGTCCCGCAGGCTTCCCAGGGCCAGTGCCAGCAGGGCCACGGCGCAAAGCCGGTAGGTGAAACGGGCCCATTGCGCGCCAGCGCGGCGAAACAGTCTGTCCACCAGCGCGGCGCAGACAAAACACCAGACCACAGACGCCACCATGAAGCCGGCAAAAAACACGCCATAGTGCTGCGCCGTGGGGTGCGACACGCCAACTGCGCCCATTGCGCCGCCCATGGCAGCCCAGTAGGCAATGTTTTGCGGATTGGTCAATGAAAGCAGCATGCCTTTTTTCAGGGGCTTCTGGTCTTTTGCTGAGCCGCTGGCATCCAGCGTGTATTCGACCCTTGAGGCCTGCCAGCTGTCCCATGACAGCCAGACCAGGTAGGCCGCACCTGCAATGCCAACTGGCAGGCGCAAAGCGTCAAACTGCAGGGCCATGCCAATGCTGACCAGGCCAAAAACAGCCCAGGCCGCATCGCCAACCAGTGAACCCAGTTGCACGTCAAAAGCAGGCCTGAAACCACCACGCACGCCCTGGCGTATGGTTTCGGCAAATACGGCACCAGGTGCGGCGTTAAAGACCAGACCGAGGAAAAACGCTGAAATAAAAAGACTTGTCATGCAGGTGTGTGTGATGGGGTGCCTGGAGGCATAGAGGCGTAGAGGCCTAAAGCGCACCCTGTACCAGGCCACGAAAGCCGTAAATCTTGCGTTCACCGGCAAAGTCCACCAGTTCCACCGTGCGCTGCTGGCCCGGCTCAAAACGCACTGCCGTACCAGACGCGATATTCAGCCGCATGCCGCGTGCTGCGTCGCGGTCAAAACCCAGCGCCGCGTTGGTTTCTGCAAAGTGGTAGTGCGATCCGACCTGAATCGGCCTGTCGGCCGTGTTCTGTACCACCACCGTCAGCGTGCGCCTGCAGGTGTTGAGCGGGTGATCGGGGCCGTCTGTGAACAGTTCACCGGGTGTCATGGCTGCCTTGTTGTGTGAAATCTAGTGAAAAGGATCGTTGCCAGCTTGGGGTATGGAGATTTTCAAAAATACTGTGACCCCGTGTCATCCCGGACTCGATCCGGGATCCATCGTTGATGAGTCACCACCAGTGAAAAATGAAAAAATCTCCGCTTGCGAATGCCGTCTGGATTGCGGGTCAAGCCCGCAATGACAGTGACTTGGCACACAAAAACGGGACATTGACAATTTCCACATCTCTTATTTGCCACCACGCGTCAGCCAGATGGCCAGTGCCGCCACACCAGCTACGGCAAAACCCCAGGCATCGGTTGC
>JAZKIK010000718.1:0-2955 GCA_040384925.1 Pseudomonadota bacterium
GCGGAACCGGCTTCGCCGGGCCGCAGGCGCAGCGGCCCCCTCGGGGGGCAGGGAGCTACACGCAGTGAGCGACCGTGGGGGCTTACTGGTTCCTATAAGCGTCGTGACAAGCCTTGCAAGTACCTGCAGTTGCTGCAAAAGCCGTTTTGATGGTGTCGAGGTTGCCGGTTTTGGCTGCAGCGGCCAATTTGGTGGATTCGGCAATCAGTTTGTCGCTGTTTTCCTTGAACTTGGCCTGTTCGGTCCAGATTTCAGGTTTGGCCTTGGTATTGCCGCCCTTGTCCGTACCTGCACCAAAAGCTGCCCATGGCAGTTTGGCCATTTCGGCCACGATGTCGGCGTTTTCGGCAGCGGCTTTGGCATCAAACGGGATGCGGCCATTGGCCATGGCCCCAACACGGCCAAAATGTGTGCCCATGACGGACAGCGCGCTCTGACGGTATTTGATGGCATCTTCTGGTTTGGCAAACTGGGCGGAGGCCGGGGTGGCCATCGTCACCAAAGTGGCTGCAGCAGCAATAAAGGCAAAAGTCTTCATGTATTTTCCTCGTGGTTTTTAAAATGGATTGATTGACAAGGCTCAAGTGGTCGCAAAATGTTTCACAACCAGTTGGCTGGAGTTTAGTCAGCATCCATAAGTTCCGCAGGAACTTCAGCCGCAGGGGAAAGCACCAAGCAAAGCGCCTGGTCACAACAACTGCACCGCCGCCAGACCATACAAAACAACCACCACGAAAGAGGAGCTTCTGCTTATGTACACCCACACCAGCCTGAACAAAGTCCGCGTCTGGGACTTGCCAACCCGCATTTTTCACTGGTCACTGGCACTGGCCGTGATCTGTCTGGCCATCTCGGGCCTGATTGGCGGCAATGCCATGGTCTGGCACTTCAGATTTGGTTATTGTGTGCTGACCTTGCTGCTGTTTCGTATCATCTGGGGCCTGGTTGGCGGGCGCTGGTCGCGTTTTGGCGCGTTTATCTACGCACCGCAAAGTGTTATCGACTACCTCAGGGGCAGGGGCAAACCTGAACACTCTGTTGGCCACAGCCCGATAGGTGCGGGTTCGGTGTTTGCGATGCTGGGCATTTTGCTGGCGCAGGTCGGCAGCGGTTTATTAAGTGACGATGAAATTGCCTTTGCCGGGCCGCTGACACGTTTTGTGAGCAACGCCAGCGTCAGCCTGGCCACCAACTATCATAAAAATATTGGCAAATGGCTGCTGCTGGCGCTGGTGCTGATGCACATCGCCGCCATTGTTTTTTACCTCTGGCGCAAACACAATCTGGTTGGGGCGATGCTGCATGGCGACAAGGAACTGGTAGTGGCCGTGCCCGCATCGCGCGACGATGCCGCATCACGCATCAGTGCGCTGCTCGTGCTGGGTGTTTGTGCCGGTTTTGTCACCTGGGTAGCCGGTCTGGCGGCCTGAGGTCAAAAAAACGGGGCGGCTAGCCGCCTGTTTCTGTATAGTTGCAGGCCATTGGCGCTCTTTTTGGTGCCCCTTTTGGCATCCTGTGCAGAATTTGCCCGTCATATCGACATCAATCAACGTGCCGCCTCACCGCATCGAGTTCATTACCCCAGAAACACCTGAAGAGCTGGACGCCACGCGTCTTGTTTTTCGTGAATATGCCGAACAGCTGGGCATTGATCTGTGTTTTCAGAACTTCGATGCCGAACTGGCCAGCCTGCCGGGCGACTATGCCGCACCACGCGGAGCCCTGCTGCTGGTGCTGGTGGACGGCGACATCGCAGGCTGCTGCGCCCTGCGTCCGCTGGACAATGTGGACTACTCCGATGCCTGCGAAATGAAACGTCTGTATGTTCGCAAGGCTTTCCGGCGATTTGGCCTGGGTCGCCAGCTGGCCGAAAAAATGCTGGATGCAGCGCGTGTTGCCGGCTACCACCATCTGGTGCTGGACACGCTGAGCGACATGGAATCTGCCCGCGCCCTGTACGAAGACCTGGGCTTTGAAGATATCCCGCCCTACTATCACAACCCGATAGCCGGAGCCCACTATCTGAAGGTCAGCTTATAGTCAAATCCGGTCATTGCACTTGTATGACGACCATGAGTGGCTGTTCATGGTGATTTAGCGCTTTGACCGCATCCCTTCAGGAACAAAAAGCCACCAGCAAGCAATGCGGGTGGCTTTTTTGATTGCATGGCCCGAAAGCCGGGCGGTTTTACGCCTTGGCCTGAGCCAGCAAGGTAGCTGCGTCGCTGACCTCAAACTTGCCAGGGCCTTCCACATTGAGGCTGGTGACCTTGCCGTCCTTGACCAGCATTGAATAACGGTTGCTGCGCACACCCATGCCGCGAGCTGTCAGATCCAGCGTCAGTCCGGTGGCCTGCGCGAAAGCGGCGCTGCCATCGCCCAGCATGCGTACCTTGCCCTCGGTTTTCTGGTCACGCGCCCAAGCGCCCATGACAAATGCATCGTTCACGCTGACGCACCAAATTTCATCCACACCGGCGGCCTTGAACTCTGCAAAGCTCTCGACATAACCAGGCACATGTTTGGCCGAACAGGTCGGTGTGAAGGCACCAGGCAAGGCAAACAGGGCAATGGTTTTGCCAGCGGTGGCTTTGGCCACATCAACGGGATTCGGGCCAATGCTGCAGCCCTCGCCTTCAACTTCTGAAAATTCCATCAGGATGGAGGCAGGAAGGGTGTCTCCGACTTTGATCATGTGTCTGGCTCCAGTGAGGTTTTAAAAGAAAAGGCCAAAATTGACCCGTCCCTGCATTTTCAGCCATGCAGCCAGATTTGACAGCACAGTGGTCTTTAAAAACGAACTCACCAAGTCTGATGATTCCTGGTTTTGCCGGATTTTTGTCGGCAGAAACAAAAACGGCCCACCTGAGTGAGCCGTTTTTGATGACCAGAGTCAAAGTCCTGAGGACTTAAACTGCGGCAGCCTTTTCAACCAGGCGGGTCACAACCCAGTTC
>JAZKIK010000719.1:0-2107 GCA_040384925.1 Pseudomonadota bacterium
AATACAAAGGTGCGGGAAAGCTGGCTCCGGCTCCCGTCACGTCCTGTGCTGCCGTGAGGGTTGCAAACGACAGGGTGGCAACACTCATTACGACAGTCAGGGAAGCTTTGGAACTAAATTTCATCGAGATACCTCTTGGGTTGGTAAGAAAGATGGCTCGACTGTAAAAAGCATGTGTGACAAAGACATGACAAAACCCGCAAAAAACCCTTGAACAACATGCTTTACATGGGTTTTCAAGCCCATCCACCATTGGCAAGCCCATAAAAAACACTGTCACAAAACCGTCAAACAAACGTCATAACTCTGTCATCAAGTCCTCCTACGCTCTGGGCAGTCTTTAACAAGGAGAAACCCTGATGTCCAATTCCCGCACCCTGTTTGTCGCCACCCTTCTTGCCTCAGCCCTGGCCATACTTGCTGGTTGCGCCAGCACGCCAGCCCCCGTTTCGGCAGCCGACACGCTTGCAACCAGCACTGAACTGAGCACGCTCAACGGCCTGGTCGCCAAAGCCGGTCTGACCGATACCCTCAAGGGAACTGGCCCATACACCGTTTTTGCGCCAAGCAACGCCGCATTTGCCAAAGTGCCCGCCAAAACCATGGACGACCTCGGCAAAGACCCGGCAAAACTCAAGGCAGTTCTGGCCTACCACGTCATTCCCGGCAAGGTTTTGGCTGCCGATGTGAAAAACAGCAATGTCAAGACCGTAAACGGTGCCAACGTCGCTCTGTCAAAAGCTGGCGAGTTTGTCACCATTGAAGATGCAATGGTTCAGAAAGCCGACATCTCCGCGACCAATGGTGTGGTTCACATCATTGACAGCGTGCTGATCCCACCAACCCGCTGACAGTCTTCAAGACCTGCTGTACGACAGCAGGTCTTTTCAGAATCTGACATTTACGCAGCATTCATTACCGGTTTGGCCGGACAGCTGACACAACACCGCCAGGGGACATAAGATGCATGCATACAAAACACCCCTTGCCAGGCGAAAGTTGATCCAGAGCGCGGGCCTGCTTGCCTTGGCTGCATCTGTACCTGCATGGTCACAGGTGGCCAAGGCAGCAGGCGCAGGGCGCAGCCTGGTAGTTGCCCAGCTTGTGGATGTTTCCGAAGCGCAGCAGGATGTCTCAAAAGACTTTTTGATTGGCTCGCGTGCCGCCTGGCAGGACATCAATCTGCGCGGCGGCATACGTGGCCGTGTGGTACAGCACCTGGCGATTGAAACTGACGGAACACCAGCGGGTTTGCGCACAGGGCTGGATTCCATCAAAAGCAACCCTGGCTGCGTTGTCATGTCAGGCAGCGCCGGTGACCAGCTTGCCAGCCAGATTGTTGACATATCGCGCCAGGACGGCCTGAACATCGCCCACGCTGCGCCCTGGCTGCAAAACTCCAGTCTTGAAATCGATGACAAGACATTTCCCATCTTTGCGGGCCGCCAGGAGCAGATCAGCTACGCGCTGAAAACAATGTCGGTCATGGGCATGACTGAAATCGGTGCCGTTTACGCATCGACACGGGACTACAAGGCCTATCAGCTGGAACTGGAGCGCATTGCAGCCAGCATGAAACTCAAACTGCAGTCATTTCAGGGCAATGGGGACTTGCGGGCCTTGGGACAAAAACTGACGGCGCGCACGCCTGCGGTATTGCTTTTTGTTGGCGGCACGCCGGAGCTGGCCGAATTCACGCAAGGGCTGGAAAAGCAGTCGCGCCAGCGCTACATCGTGGCCCTGGCGGATGTCAACCTGCAAATCATGCTGCAGATGGGAGCGGCACGCGGCACGCCCATCATTGCGACCCAGCCGGTGCCGCTGGTCAGCGCCAGCCTGGCCCGCCTGTTCGACGAACCGCCCACCTCGCTCAGCCTGGCCGGATTTATTGCCGCCCGCTACACCTATGAGGTGCTCAACGAGATTGACGGCCCTGTGACGCGTCAAAACACGTTGGCAGCTTTTCAAAAGCGCGCCAACCTCGATGTCGGCGGCTTTCGTGTCAGCTTCAATGCACAGCGGCGTAGCGGTACTTACGTGACGCAAAGCATGATGAGTGTTGATGGCCGGGTCATTGGTTAACTGATGGGTTGAAAAGATGGGTGCA
>JAZKIK010000720.1:0-11268 GCA_040384925.1 Pseudomonadota bacterium
AGAGGTTGCGGTTCATGTCGGGGTCGCCGGGCGGCGCTTTGCTTGTTTGTCGGTGTATCGATTATGGTGGCATGGAAGCTGTCACGCACACTGAAAACCGCCCCTCAAGCGAGCTTCAGACTGCTCTCAATACTCAAAAGCCCCGATGTCCAGCTTGCCATCCTTGGGCCGCCAGCCGCTCAGGCCGGGCATGCGGCTTGGCGTGACGACGTGGAAGATGGCGGCTTCTTCACCCGCGTTTATCAGTGGCGATGCAGTTGCCGGGCGGTAATTGTGCGCGGTTTCATTGACCAACTGGGGCTTGTTGGTGGCTGCCAGGCTGGCGGCAAAACCATTGATTTTTGCGCCCGTCAAATGTCCCAGCCAGAATTCGGCCGCATTTGGCGACACCCAGTTGTGGCTCATGTTGACCGTGCCTGTGCCCAGCGCAAACGCCTGTATTTTGCCAGCCTTGCCGGCAGTCAGGGGCATGCTGTAGAACAGGTTGTTGCGTACATCGGCCACTGCCTTGGCCAGTTGCATGTTGAACAAAAACACTTCCGGATAAGCGCTGCCGGACCCGTCTCCCCTGACAACCAGCGTGTTGTTGTAGAAAAACAGCTTGCCCTGGCGGTATTGCGCCAGGATGCCGCTGTCGCCACCGTAGCGCAGCAGGTTGGTGCTCTTGCCAGCAGCCGGTGCGTGGTCAAACAGGTTGCCATAGACATGGGTCTTTTTGTAGGCCGCTTCTGCAGTGATCAGGGCCATGCCGCCTGTGGCATCCATCAGGTGCAGCGGCAGGCCGCAGTTGGAGGCAAAGGTGTTGTAGCGCACGATCAGGCCGGAGGACCGGTCTTTCAGGCAGTCGCCTTGCGCGCCAGGCCGCATATCGCCAAAAAAGTTGTACTGGAAAATGATGCCGCGTGCTTCGGTGTAGCTGTTGTGCTCTGAAAAGCCGCCGGTGACACCGGCAATCAGGGGATTGCCGTTGTTGTAGATGCGGTTGCCTTCAACCAGTATGTCCTGCGACAGCTCGACCAGTGTGTGGTTCTTGGAGTTGACAAAAAAGCCGTTGCCGCAGTTGTGCATCTCGTTGTTTTTGACCACCAGATGTGCTGCAGCTTCCACAAACAGGCAGGCCGTGAAGTGGCCATAGGCGCTGGGGCTGCCGGTTTTGCCATCGGTAAATGGCCCGTTGTAGGCCGCATTGCGGATGTCCAGGTTTTCAATCGCCACATAACCGGCCGGGCCGCCTTGGTAGCTGTAGCCAAGCTGCTGCGACACCATGACCAGGCCCAGCTTGTAAAGAGATCGTTTGTCAATGCCATTGCTGTCCTTGGAGTTCATGTCGTGGTACTGCAGCGAACGCGGCGCCTGGCCGGGCAGGGTTTCAAGCTGCGTGGCATTGGTGCCGTCAATGATGGGCAAGGCGCCGGTGGCCTTGTCACGCATGCCGATCACACGCATGAACTTGTTGGGCGCAGTCGGTGTGGCGCTGCTGCCGGCTGACAGCAGAATCATCTCCTTGTAAGGCGCGTTGCCGGCTTTCGGGTAGATGCGCACCGTGTCGCAGCCCTTGAGCTGGCTCCATGGCACCTGGCTGAAGGCGGTATAGGGCTTGCCCGGCCCGATGTCATACAGATTGACTGCAGCGCAGCCCGACTGGTCAGCCTTGAGCGTCGGTTTGCTGGCGCGGGCCATCGTACCCGTGACGCTTGAGGCCGGCAGCACCGTCGGGCTGACACTGACTGTCACCGTGGCAGCTTTGCTGTGAACCGCGCCGTCATACACCTTGAGCGTGGCAACATAACTGCCCGCCAGGTCGGCGGCAAAAACCGGTTGGGCGGTCTTGCTGCGCAGCAAGGCAGCCTCGCTGCCATTCGGCTTTGAGCTGAGCACCCACGAATATTCAAGTGCCGTGCCATCTGCATCATGGCTGGCCCGGCCATCAAGCGTGACCACTGCACCGGCCTTTACTGACTGAGGCGTACCTGCATTGGCTACAGGCACCGTGTTGCCAGGCACCAGCGCGGCTGCGTAAGCTGCAGTCGCTGCAGGTGATTCCGCATCGGCATCCGAACTTGCACCTACGGCCTCTTCAGCCTCTGCAAGCGCAGCCAGCCTGACACGTTCACCCTCGTCAAGCTCTTCGTCAAGTCCGGCCATGTCCTCATCATCAACTGCGGTCAGGCCAGCTGCAAGCCGTACCGAATCAGTTGCTGTAGCCGTCGCAGCCTGTGTGGTTTCCCCCTCGCCGCTACCACCACCACAGGCAGCCAGGCCAACAGCCACAAGGGCCGCAATCAGCAGGGAGCTGAAAAGGTCAGCGCGAGCCCAGGTTTTTCTGGTCCCCGCGTTGGCAGGTAATGCAGGGGGAGAGCAGGTCTTGAATAAGGTCATGGTCTTGAACAGGTCAATGTGGAATGGCAAAACGCCAAAAATGGATCTGATCCTGTCCCACTTTCCATGCCAGGATAAATAGCCAATGAAATCAAGGCTCTTTTGGCTTTTCAGTGGTGCCTGATGTCTGCGAAAACCGACAGGTTTTGCGCGGGGAGGCGAAACCTCAATGAAATCAAAGCGCTTTGCTGTCCGTCTGGGCAGACAGCACCGAACTTTCAATTGCCATGTTTTTTTGTGGCACTGTCAGGGCTGAATCGCCATGCGCAACACGATCTTGCCGACATGGTCACCTGCCTCCATGCGGGCCTTGGCTTCTGGCAGTTGGGCAAAATCCATCACCTTGTCAATCTGCGGGCTGATGCGCCCATCGGCAATATGGGACATGACTTCCGCAACAAAACGCGGTACACCAGCCGATTTCTGGTCCTTGCTGCGCAGCTTGTTCGAGACGCCAAACAGGGTCAGCCGTTTTGCATGCAGGGCTTCAAGGTCTATGTCTGCGTTCAGGACCCCATCGACATGACCCACGGTAGCCAGACGGCCTTCAAAAGCCAGTGTGCGCATGCTTTCGGCAAACACGCTGCCGCCTACGGTATTGATGACCAGATCCACACCACGCTGGGCGGTGGCATCCAGCACGGCAGCCGCGAAGTCAGGCTTGCGTGTACACAGGGCCACATCCAGGCCCAGGGGCTTGAGAGAAGCCAGTTTTTCAGCCGAACCCGAAGTGCCTATCACCTTGGCACCCAGCGCCTTGCCGAGCTGCAGCGAGGCCACACCAACACCTGAAGACACACCGTTGATCAGCAGCCATTCACCGGCTTTCAGGCGGCCCTGCAAAACCAGCATGTCAAAGGACACCAGAAAGGTCAGCGGAATGGCGGCTGCCTGTTCCCATGACAGGTTTGCGGGTTTGGCGATGGCTTCTGCAACATCCATCAGCGCGTAGTCAGAAAAAGCACCCGCGCAGCGCCCCATGACCTGGTCGCCCGGTTTGAAGGCCGTCACTTCAGCGCCCACGGCAGTGACTTCACCCGCGCCTTCGCCGCCTATGGCTTTCCAGCTGCCCACCTTGCCATGAAGGCCGTGGCCCAGCAAGAACTCACCACGGTTGAGTGCCGCAGCATGCATGCGCACCAGCAGCTGTTTTGGGCCGGGTACAGGCACCGGGCTTTCGCGTTGCTCCAGCACCGTGTCTGTGTCACTCATCTGCATCCACCATGACTGCATGTTTTCTCCTTTGCTTGCTTGTTTTCCGGTCAGCGCATGGTAAACGCGCTGCCACCGTCACTAGTTGAGATTGCGGATCACGGCCTGCGTAAAGCTGGCCGTATTGCCCTTGCCCCGTATGTCGCCAGTGCGTGCATTCACATCCGCCAGCGCTTGTGTTGTTGCGCGGGCCATCGACGCGCCTATGCGTACCGCGCCTTCGTTGCCCCGGCTGTGGCCCAGCCATTCGAACATCATGCGGGTCGATTCGATCATGGCGTAGGGGTTGGCTATGCCGCAGCCTGATATGTCTGGTGCCGAGCCATGGGTGGCCTGTGCCATCACCACGTCGCCATCACCAATGCACAGACCGGGCGCCATGCCCAGTCCGCCGACCAGACCAGCCGCTTCGTCCGAAAGAATGTCGCCAAACATATTGGTGGTCACCACCACGTCAAAACTCTGCGGGTCACGCACCAGCCGCATGGCAAAGGTGTCCACAATCACATCATCAACCAGTACATCGGGGTATTCGGCCGCGAGCTTTTGGCACTCTTCCACAAACATGCCGCAGCTGAGTTTGAAGACCGTGTCCTTGTGGATGTAGGTCAGGTGTTTTCGGCGCTGGCGCGCCAGCTCGAAGGCGGCCTTGGCCACCCGGCGGCTGCCGGTGCGGGTGATGACACGCACCGAAAGTGTCACTTCGTCATTGGGCCGGAACTCGCCATTGCCCATCAGCATGTTGCGGTCGGGCTGAAAACCTTCGTTGTTCTCGCGCACGATGACCAGGTCGATGTTGTCGTGCAGACAGCCAATGCCGGGGTAAGACTGCGTGGGCCGCACATTGGCAAACAGCTTGAACTGCTTGCGCAGTATGGGGTGCGGATTGATGGCATTCGGCTCCTTGGGGTAAGCGCGGTGGCCGATGGGGCCAAGTATCCAGCCGTCCAGCGTCCTCAGCGTGTCCATGGTTTCGGGCGGCAGGGTGTGACCATGCGTTTGAAGCGCGCTGGCACCAATGGGCAGCGGATGCCAGTTTATGGCCACGCCATGCAGTTCGGCCGCGGCACGGCTGATGTCCACAGCGGCGGGCACGATTTCGTGGCCAATGTCGTCACCATTGAGAATGCCGATGCGCAAGGGAATCGGGGCGGATACGTTTGTACGCAGGTGGTGAGCATTCATGCCTGTAGTCTCTTTCTTTTGACGGCATCTTCCCTCAATGTTTGTCAGCTGTATATTGCAATTTTCTGAGCTTTTATTGCGTGCCCTGCATAAATGAATGTTTGTGAGCTGCCCTGCTGAAACCCTCTCATGCCGATTTTCATGGCCTTGTTACGGTGCTTGAACGGCAGGTTTTCCGTCGCTACCTATGTCGCTTCCAGGGCCAGCAGCGTCGCCGCGGCCTTGTCGCGAAGCGCCATCAGTGGTGCGCTGAGTTCACGCTCCGTGGCTTCCAGGCCTGCCGTGGTGCTGACGCTGATGTTGAGCACATAAACTGGACGATTCGGAATGACCAGCGGTGCTGCCAACGCGACCACCTCTGCCTGCCAGGAGGCCACGCAGTAGCCGCGCTGCTCGACGCTTTGAATGGCATGCGCGATCTCAAGGCGCATTTTTCCCCAGTCGGCGCTTCGGTTATTGCTGAAATGCGCCAGCAGGGAACTGCGTGTTGCCAATGGCGCAACCGCCAGATAGGCTCTACCCAGAGAGGTCAACTCCATTGGCACACGCTGACCAGCCACCACATTGCGCAGTGCAACCTTGCGGTTGTAGCGTACCGACTCAAGGTACACCATCTCATCGCGGTCGGGTGCTGCCAGGCCCACATTCACGCGCAACTTCTCTGCAAGCGCCCGCATCAGTGGCGCAAGGGCATTGAGGACAGGCGAGCCAGAGCGCATGGCGTGACCCCAGCTCAACACGGGCGCAGCAAGACGATAGGCCCGGCGACCCCTGTCGTGCTCAAGCAGCCCGGTATCGACCAGGGTTTGGGTCAGCCGGCTCACGGTTGCACGTGACAGCCCGGTGCGTTCGGCAAGCTCGCCGTTACCAAGCAGGTCTGCGCCTGGCCGGAAAGCCCGCAGTATTTCGACACCCCGCACCAGTGAGCGGTTCAGCAGCGGGTCTTCATGGTGTTCGCGTCTTCTGACTTCGGGCGGTGGATTTTTCATGGCTGTGGTGATCTGGACAGGGCTTGATTAAATTCCACTGTATGGAAATAGAGGGATGTGCCAAAGGAGTTTATTGCCTAAGCTCGGTGCAGTCGATGAGAAAGACAAAAACACTGCCTTCGATACCTACACACACAGCAAGCCACCCTGCAATACGGAGACAAACCATGCAGAAATCAATTCGCCAGGCGCACTACACCTTCGCCCTTCTTCTTGCAGCCAGCGCAACGACATTCACAACAGCCACTCGTTCTGCCACATTTCCGGACAAACCCGTGAGGATCGTGGTGCCGTTCGCACCGGGTGGCGGCACGGATCTGGTGGCGCGCACCATGGGCATCGCCATGGGTCAGGAACTGGGCCAGCCGGTGATCATCGACAACAAACCCGGCGCGGGCACCATCATTGGCACCGACGCCGTGGCAAAAAGCCCGGCTGACGGCTACACGCTGGTGATGGCCACCGTGGCGCATGTGGTGAACCCGAGTCTGCAGGCAAAGCTGCCCTACAACCACGAGAAGGCCTTTGCGCCCGTGATGCTGGTGGGGGTGTCGCCCAACGTCCTGGTGGTGCGTGCCGACAGCAGCCTCAAATCGGTCAAGGATCTGATAGACACGGCCAGGGCGAATCCCGGAAAGCTGTCTTTTGCATCCCAGGGTGCGGGCACCTCGGCCCATCTGGCGGGTGAGCTTTTCAAAAATCTGACCAAAACCAACATCACGCATATCCCCTACCGCGGTGCAGGCCCGGCCATTACAGATCTGCTTGGCGGCACGGTCGATGTGATGTTTGCCACGGCAGCAGCGGTCGGCTCCTTCATTGAGAACGGAAAGCTGCGCCCCCTGGCGGTGACGACGGCCACACGTTCTCCCGCGCCGTCCCTGGCAAAGGTTCCAACCATCGCCGAGAGCGGTGTACCGGCTTACGTTGCCGACAGCTGGTACGGCTTGTACGCGCCTGCCGGCACGCCCGCCGATGTCATTGCCCGCCTGAATGCCGCTGCCAGGAAGGCTGTACAGACCGATGCCTTCCGCAAACGTGTGGAAAGTGAAGGCCTGGTCATCAACGCTGGCTCGCCGCAGGACTTCGACAAATACGCCAGGGGCGAGGAAGTGCGCTGGCGCAAGGTGGTCAAGGAAAACAACATCACCACCGACTGAACAAAAAATCAAAGGACCCATTGAACATGAGCACCCACCTGATCGAGCTGGAAGTGGCCGACGGCATTGCCACCCTGTGGCTGAACCGCCCCGACAAACGCAACGCAATGAGCGACGACATGCGCTCGCAATTCATCAGCGCGCTGGAGCGCGTGACCTGGGACAAGACCATCCGCGCCCTGGTGCTGACAGGCCGGGGCAAGGGCTTTTGCGCAGGTGGCGATGTGGCCGGCATGGAGCGGCGCATGCAGGCACCGGCGGGCGAAGTCGGCTTTAACGGCTGGAGCCGCCAGCAGCGTGTACACCATACGCAGTCCTTGCTGCACAACATGCCCAAACCAACGATTGCTGCGGTCAACGGTGCTGCTTCCGGCCTGGGTGCCGACACGGCGCTGGCCTGCGATTTCATCATTGCCTCCGATGCTGCCAGCTTTAGCTGGTCATACATCCACCGAGGCATCATCCCCGACGGTGGTGGCATGTACTTTCTGCCCCGTCGGGTTGGCCTGGCCAAGGCCAAGGAACTGATCTTTACCGGCCGCAAGGTCGAGCTTGCAGAGGCGCTGCAAATCGGCATCGCTGACCGCAAGGCCGAGGCAGACACACTTGTTGCAGAAGCGCAGCGCTGGGCTGCGGAGGTGAGCAAGGGCTCGGCCACCGCACTGGCCCTGGGCAAGACCATTCTCAACCAGAGTTTCGAGCTGTCCGCGCAACAGATATTCGCGCAAGGCAGCCAGGCCCAGGGCATCTGCTACACCAGCACGGAACACCGTGAATCTGTGATGGCCTTTCTGGCCAGGGGCAACGGTACCAGCACCACCAGCATTACCACGAAGGAGTCCGCGTCATGAACGAGGTGAATGCCATCACCAGGCTGCTGAAGCCGCGCAGCGTCGCCATCATCGGTGCTTCCGCCGATGCGGCCAGGACGGCTGGCCGCCCCGTGGCCTACCTGCAAAAACACGGTTTCAGCGGCGACATCTTTCCGGTCAACCCGCGGGTGGACAATATCAACGGCCTGAGGTGTTACCCCGACATCGCTTCCCTCCCCGGCACGCCGGATGTGGGCATTGTGTTGCTGGGCGCGGAGCGTGCGCACACGGCCGTGCGCGAGCTGGCCACACGCGGTTGCCCGGCCGCCATCGTGCTGGCCAGTGGCTACACCGAAACCGGCGAAGAAGGCGCACGCCGTCAGCGGCAACTGGTGGAAGCAGCCGGCAGCATGCGCATACTCGGCCCCAACACCATCGGGCTGGTGAATCTGAGCGACAACATCGTGCTGTCGGCCAGCGGTGCGCTGGAAATGGATCACTTTCCGGTCGGTGGAATCGGCGTGGTGTCACAGAGCGGCGGCATCCTGGGCTCGCTGCTCTCGCGCGCTGCGGCACGCGGCATCGGCCTGTCCAGGCTGATATCGACCAGCAACGAGGTCGATCTGGAACTGGCCGACTTCATCGACCACCTGGCCGAGGACGAAGCCACCAGGGTCATCGCGCTTTACATCGAAACCGTGCGTTACCCAGAGAAGTTCCGCGCTGCCGCGCTGAAGGCGGCACGCAATGGCAAACCAGTGGTGGCCTTCAAGATCGGCCGCTCCGAAGCCGGTGCCAAGGCGGCGGTGTCGCACACTGGCGCCATGGCTGGAGCCGACAGCATGTATGACGCGCTGTTCCGCCAGGTTGGCGTGATCCGGGCCCAGACCTTTGGCGACCTGCTCGATATTCCGGCGGCCCTGGTCACGGGCCGCAGGCTGCGCGGCACGCGTGTGGCCATACTCACCTCTACAGGCGGCGCAGGCACGCTGGTGTCAGACGATCTTGGCATGCAGGGTTTCGAGACACCGCCACCGGACGCGGCCACCGCCGAGGCCCTGCGCGCGCTGCAGACAGGTGACCATGCCGTGCTTGACCGCAATCCCATCGACGTGACCCTGGCAGGCCTGCAACCTGAGCTGTTGCGAGGTGCCATCAAGGTGCTGCTCAAAAGCCCAGGCTACGATGCGCTGGCCATCATCGTCGGCTCGTCCAGCCTGGCCATGCCCGAGCTGATGGCCAGCGCCATCCAGGACTGCCTGTGCAATTCCGACAAGCCGGTCATCGCCTATGTGAGTCCACATGCGCCAGAAGTCGCTGCACTGCTGACACAGCGTGGTGTGCCCGCGTTCGCCGCAGCCGAAAGCTGCAGTGCCGCGCTGAAAGCCATGCTTCAGGTCAGCCGCTGGAAAGAACCGGCACCGGCCAGCAAAGCGGCCAGCGTGGCCATCGACGACCTGCCGGCGGGCTCGCTGGACGAGGCCCAGGCCAAGCAGCTGTTTGCCCGCTTTGGCGTGCCTTGCGCCCGCGAGCTGGTGGTGACGACGCCGACGCAGGCCGAGGCCGCAGCGCGTGAGCTGGGTGGCCGTGTGGTGCTGAAAATATTGTCAGCCGAGATCACGCACAAGAGCGATGTCGGCGGTGTGGCCGTGAACCTCACGCCCGAAACCGTGGGTGCACGGCTGCAAGACATGAGTTGCGAGGTCGAGCGCAAGGCGGGTCTGAAACCCCAGCGTTTTCTGGTGCAGGAGATGGTGGGCGGTGGCACCGAATTCATACTCGGGGTGAACAGGGACGCGCTGGGCACAGCCATCCTTCTCGGCATGGGCGGTGTGAGCGCCGAGCTGTTCAAGGACACCAGCATGCGCCTGTTGCCGGCCCAGGGCGGGCTGAGCCGCGAAGAAGCCCTCGGCATGGCGCAGGGGCTGAAGACCTGGCCGCTGCTGGACGGTTTCCGTGGCCGGCCCAAGGCTGACGTCGAGGCCCTGGTGGACGCCATCGTGACCTTCTCGCAGATGGCAGCGCAGCTTGGCGAGCGGCTGGTGGAGGCCGAGATCAACCCGGTGTTCGTGCTGCCCCAGGGGCAAGGTGTGTGTGCGGCCGACGGCGTTGTCGTGCTGGCGAGTGACATCCCATGAGCGAATCCGTGCGACTGGAGCGCGATGGTGACGTGGCTGTCATCATCATCGACAACCCGCCTATCAACGCCGGCTCGGCCGCAGTGCGAAGCGGCCTGCTCGCGGCCGTGCAGCAGGTGCAGCAGGACCCGAGCCTGGTGGCTGCTGTGCTGATGGGTGCCGGCAATACCTTCATCGCAGGCTCTGACCTGCGCGAGTTGGGTCTGCCGCTGGCCGAACCGCAGCTGCCGGCCGTGATCGCTGCCATGGAGTCCTGCAACAAGCCTTTTGTTGCTGCGCTGCATGGCGCGGCGCTGGGCGGCGGATTCGAGCTGGCACTGGGCTGCGATGCCCGTGTGGCAGCGCCTGGCACCGTGGTCGGCCTGCCTGAGGTGACGCTGGGCATGGTGCCCGGTGCTGGCGGCACGCAGCGCCTGCCACGCATCGTTGGTACGGCGCGCGCCATTGCCATGGTCTGCACGGGCGAGCGGGTGCCTGGCACATCAGCCCTGGAGCTGGGCCTTGTTGATGAAGTGGCCGAGGGTGAGTTGCGCGCCACAGCCGTGGCTCATGCCCGGCGTTTGCGTGGGCAGAAGCAAAGCCTGCGTGACCGGGCTGTAGCGCATGACAACAATGCTGCCGTGGCAAGCGCTACGGCCGCTGCACTGAAGGCTGGCAAGAACCGGCCCGCCGTGCAGGCCGCCATTGCGCTGCTGAGGGCCGCTTCGCAACTGACCATCGACGACGGACTGGCCGAGGAGCGCGCGGTGTTCCAGCGCCTGCGTGTCTCGCGTGAGGCATCTGCCTTGCGCCACCAGTTTTTTGCCGAACGCGACAGTGCCAGACACCCGGCGCTGCAAGGCATAACGCCGCGACAGGTAGAGCAGGTGGCAGTCATAGGAGCGGGCACCATGGGCACGGGCATTGCCATCGTGGCGCTGGACGCTGGGTTTGAGGTGTTGCTGCTGGAGCAGGATGCGGCGGCGCTTGAGCGTGGCCAGAACCGCATCCATTCGCACTACGTCGAGCGCGTGACAGCGGGCAAGATGAAGGCCGCCATGGCCGCTGAATGTGAAGCGCGGCTGCGCTCCAGCACCGACTGGGCGCTGATTGCGCAGGCCGATCTGGTGATTGAGGCGGTGTTTGAAGACCTGTCCGTCAAACAACAGGTGTTCCGGCGGCTTGACACCCTGGTCCGCCCAGGCGCTGTGCTGGCCAGCAACACCTCCTACCTTGATCTGGACACCATCGCCGCTGCCACGTCCAGGCCGCAGGATGTGGTGGGCCTGCACTTCTTCAGCCCGGCCCATGTCATGCGCCTGCTGGAAGTGGTGCAGGGTCAGGCCACGTCGCCCGAAACGCTGGCCACCGCGCTGTCCGTGGGCAAACGCATGAAAAAGCTGGCTGTGCGAAC
>JAZKIK010000721.1:0-7081 GCA_040384925.1 Pseudomonadota bacterium
GACATGGGTGCGCTGGGCGGCGTCGGGCTGATGAGTGTGTTGCCGCTGCTGTTTTTTCTTTGGCGGCCCAAGGAGCGCGCGCCGCTTTATTTCGGCCTGTTTTGCCTGTCGTGCTGTACTTTTATTGCCACGTCTGGCGAAAGAGTCCTGCTCGATCTGCTCAAACCACTGGGCTGGGACGCCTATCTGGGCTTGATGTTTTTGAGTTTTTACGGCGGCCTGGTGATGTTTGCGCGTTTTGTGCATGCGTCTTATTCCAGGGAGTTTGGTCACTGGCCTATTGTGGTGGTCAGCTGGCTGGGTGCCGCCGGTGCGCTGCTGGTGGTGCTGACACCTGCCCGCGTGTACACGCAGCCCATTCCGGCGCTGCTTGTTTTTGCCTTGCTGCTGACTTCCTATATTGCCTGGGTGCTGGCGCGGGCTGCTGTTCGTAACCGGGGTCGGGGCAGTGCGCCCGTTTTGCTGGCTGGATTTGTGGTGCTGGCCATTGCCATCGCACATGACTCGGTTTATTTCCGGCATTTGATGTACAGCTACTGGACGCCTTTTGGCCTGCTGGCTTTTGCGCTGGCACCGGGCATCACGCTGGCCAGGCGCATGTCACGCGCCCTGGCGGCCGAAGAGCTGCGCAGCATCGAGCAGCGCGAACGCACCAATCTGCTGGTACGCGCCACCAAGGCTGGCCTGCTGGACTGGGACGCCATCAGCAATACCGTGACTTATTCAGAGCGCTACAAGGAAATTCTGGCTTACCCGCCCGACGCACAGGCGCATGAGCTGCCCGGTTTTTACGATCTGCTGCACCCGGACGATTGCCAGGCCGTGCGCGCCAGCTTCAAGCGTGAGTTGCGTGATCGCAGTGTGCAAAGTGCCACCCGCCACCACAAACCCATGAGCTACCGCATGCGCCGTGCTGACGGCAGTTATGTCTGGGTGCACGCCGAAGGCATTGCGCTGCTCGATACACGCGGCCAGACCCTGCGGTTCATCTGCTCGTTTATCGACATCAGCGAAGCCAAACAGACCGAAGCCCTGATGACCGAGCAGGTGCGCCAGAAGCAGCAGGCCGAACAGGTGCTGGCGCTGGAGCGTGACCGGCTGCAACTGCTGGTGCGCGCCACCAAGGCCGGTTTTGGGGATTGGGATGCCGAGCGTGACGTGGTGAGCTATTCAGCCCGCTACAAGGAAATGCTGGGTTACCCGGCAGATGCCGACACCTCCAGTTGGCCCAGCATTTTTGAGCTGATGCACCCTGACGACCGCGAAAGGGCAAAAAACGAGTTTCGCGAGATGATTCGCCGCAAGAGTGTCAGTGGCGATACCGAACCCGGAAAACCCATGGTTTACCGCTTGCGCCGGGTGGACGGCAGTTATATCTGGATTCATGCCGAAGGTGTGTCGCAGATTGGCGAAGACGGGCGCACCAGGCGTTTTATTACCTCTTACCTCGACATCACCAGTTTCAGGGAACAGGAAGAGGCGCTGCGAGTCTCGCGTGACCAGATTGCGGCACAGGCGGCCCAGTTGGAGCGCCAGAACGAGGCGCTGATGGAAAACGTGCGCCTGCGTGAAGAAGTCGAACGCATTGCCCGGCATGACATCAAAACCCCTCTGAACAGCATCATTGCCGTGCCCCGCCTGCTGCGTGAAGAGCGCCGCCTGACGGCCGAGGCAGACGAGTTGCTGGGCATTGTTGAACGCGCCGGCTACCGCATCCTGAGCATGGTCAATCTGTCGCTGGACCTGTACAAGATGGAGCAGGGCAGCTACATCTTTCGTCCGGACGCAGTGGACATTGTTGACCTGATGGACAAGATTGCGGTTGACATACGCAGCCATGCCGCATCAAAACATGTCAGCCTGAAGCTGGAGCGTGCGCATGCCCAGGTGTTTGCCTGGGCAGAAGAACTGCTGTGTTATTCACTGATTGCCAACCTGCTGAAAAACGCGGTTGAGGCCTCCCCCGAAGGTGCAGCTGTCACTGCCAGACTGGAGTCGGCCGGGTCCGATCACCTGGTGCTTCACATCCACAACCAGGGTGTGGTGCCCGCTGCCGTACGTGAAAGTTTTTTTACCAAATACGCCACCGCAGGCAAGGCCAGCGGAACCGGACTGGGTACTTATTCGGCACGGCTGATGGCGCGCACGCAAGACGGCGAGATCACCATGCAAACGTCCGAGGCAACCGGCACCACACTGTCGGTGCGGCTGCGTGCTGCACCGCCTGGCAAGATGCCACCCACCGCCAGACATGCCGGTGACGGTCGCGCCCGGCAGCCGCTGTCGTTGCTGGCTGGCTTGCCAGCACTCAGGGTGTTGCTGGTTGATGACGATGAATACCATTTGCTGATAGTGCGCCGCATTTTGCCCAGCCCGCCACTGGCCGTCACCTCAGCATTCAATGGCCGGCTTGCGCTTGAAATGGCACTGGCTCAGCCGCCCGACGTGATATTCATGGATCTCGACATGCCAGTCATGGGTGGCCTGCAAGCCATTGCCCTGCTGCGCCAGCAGGAAGCCGACATGGCCAGACCGGCGTGTTTTGCGGTGGCGCTCTCGTCGCATGACGATGACGACACTCGCGCCCGCTGCCTGGCAAGCGGGTTTGACCGTTACCTGACCAAACCTGTCACACGTGATCTGATCCAGCAAACCTTGCTGGACTATATTGAGTGCGTCAGGCGGACTGATGTTCCTGACGCTGCTGCAGTCAAATCGCCACCGGTGCCGGGCCCATCAAGCCCAGTGCTTGTGGACCCTGAAATTGTCGATCTGCTGGACGGTTTTTTGGCCTCGCGGCAGAAATTGCTGATGGACATGAGCACCGCAGCGGCCCAGGCTGACCGTGAAACCCTGCGCCGCCTGGCCCATCAGCTGGCCGGCAGTCTGGCTGTTTACGGTTTTGAGTGGGCGGCCAGTGTCTGCAAAAACATTGAATTGCTGGCCCCGGAGATAGAGCTGTCCACCGTAAAAATGCTGGTTGACGACTTGTGCCTGCATCTGCAGACAGCAACAATTGTTGTGGCCAAGCACACACTCAGCACCGGGGAAACGGCTGCGGCTCAATGAAATCTGGGAAAATTGATCGAGGGCTTATTTGAGCTTTTTTGCGTGATGGTATTTTTCAAATAAATGAGGCTGTATTTGCCGCCAGCCGCCAAACAGAAATCGAGGACTGCCGTGGACGAAAAAAAGAAAATTCTTCTGATTGATGATGACGAAGCCATCATCAATTACCTGGTCGCCAAACTGGCCAAAATCTATGATCTGGTCAGCACCACACAGCCACGCAAGGCTGTGGCACTGGCCAAAACCGAGCGGCCCGACCTTATTCTGTGCGACATCGACATGCCCGATTTTGGCGGTGGTGATGTGGCTGCCGCACTGGCTGAAGACGCGCAGACTGCCCACATTCCGCTGATTTACCTGACCTCGCTGGTATCACCACAAGAGGCTGAGGACATGGATGGTTTTGTGGGCGGCAGGCCAGGCGTTGCCAAAAAGGCAACGCTGGCCGAGCTGCTGCGGCGTATTGAAGAGCAGACCTCGCGCCACTATTGATCCGGCCCTGTGAAGTATTCACTTTCCGTTCGGGCTGAGCCCTTCGACAGGCTCAGGACAGGCCCTGTCGAAGCCAAGGTTGCGCAAGGGGGACCCTTCGACAAGCTCAGGGCGAACGGTTCATAGTTCAATGGGCCGAATCAATAAGGAACAAGCGCTTATTTGGTTGCCGGGATCACAATAATGTTGTCATTGGCCGTTTGCGGCTGAATCCGGACGTTTGTCGCGTCTTTTGGAATCACCACGGTTTCAATTTCGCTGATGGCTCCACCGCCAGCCACGCTGCCCTGGGTATTGCCAAGACCAAGCACACGGGCTTCGCAAGCTATTTTGTCTTCACCCGTCAACACATTGCAGCGCTGACGGGCATTGGCAGCAAATTGCCCGCCTGCGTTGTCAACCTGGCCCGCACGTTTAGCGGCATTGGCGTTTTGCACCTCCGTGATGCAGGTGGTGCGGTCTTGTTGCGTGCTGCCGTTGTTGCAGGCGGCCATTTCGCTGGTTGCGTTACCAGTGGCGTCAATGCCGGTGGGACCAGCGGGCACCTGTGCGGTGGCTGCCATGGCCAAAAGGCCAGCGAAGGCAAAACCTGTCAGGCCTTTGCCGATTTTGCCGAGGTGGAAAAATCCGGTGCGTCCGGCTGTACTTGTAGCGTTTGATGCGTTCATGATTTAACTCCTGATAAAAATCGCTCAATGGGCTTGAACGACTCATGCAAGAAGTTTAAAAAGGCAGCCGGGTATCTGGTGACAGCCAAAACGGGCAGCAGGCGCTCAATGTAGGCCTGTCTGCCTGTAGGACAAACGCTTACGTCGACCAGATACGCGGGCTGTCTGGCCCCAGTTGCCAGAAATGGCTGCGCCAGGCCAGCCAGACCTGTTTGAGCAGTGCCATGGCCGGTTCCACCACTGGTGCGAGAACCCGAACCACCACCACTTGCCCATCGGGGCTGGTGGCCCCGGCGCTGTTGCACAGCGGGTGGGCATTGATGACTTCACGCGCCTTGTCGAGTGCGGCCTGGCGGCGGTGGCGGTCCAGTTTGCTGCCCGCTACAAAAAAGAGGCTTGCCACGCAGCGCTGCCCGGCCAGGCCCAGCGGGCTGTTCATGAGCAGACTGTCGCTGGCCTTGATGTTGGCGCGCTCCAGCCAGACGCCAGGCACTTCAATGTGCTGGCAAAAACGGCCGTGCTCAAACTGTTTGCCGGCGGCGGGCAAGCCAAATGCCGTGATGTCCCAGCCCAGCAGTTCGGCGCCTGGTGCCAGCGACAGCTCCAGCCGGTTTTCTGCCAGGCAGCCGCTGTAACAGATGGCCTCCAGCGGCAGCCATTCCAGCCGCGACCCGGCGGCCAGTCTGGCCGACACACGCTGCAAGGCCGGTTCACTCTCCGAGCGGTAAAAACGTGTGGCACCCGGAGTGGTGACGAGTCCGTGGGCTTGCGGTGCCACGTTTATATCAATGCTCAAGGTGTCACCACCGACCAGCCCACCCGGCGGGTGCACCAGCACATTGTGGCAAATGGCATCACCCTCGGGGTAAAGGCTTTGCAGAATGCGCAGCGGGCCGGTGTGTACGTGGCGCGCCACGCTACGGCCCGCTTCCATGCGGTAGTCCAGATCAAGTTTTGCGTGCCATGCCATGGAGTCAGTGTATTCGCGCTGAGCCTGTCATTTCCCTGAGTCAAGCCTTCCAGAAGCCCATATGTGGCTCGCTGGCTTCTGCCACCATCACGGGGCCGATACATTCAATGCGGTGCGGCGAAGCGGCAAACACATCCCGGCAGGACAGTTCGGCATCACGCTGCTCAGCCCTTTCGCCACGGAAGCTGCGCAGGCTGAGCGCATCAATGCCAAAAATCACCCGGCCAATGTTGGACCAGAAAATCGCGCCCGCACACATCACACAGGGTTCGGCTGAGGAGTACAGCGTGGCCGCAGCCAGCAGCTCACGACTGACATGTGGCGATACCTGGCGTACCGCGTTGGTTTCGGCATGGCCAGTGCAATCACCGGTTTCAGAGGTATTGCAATACGCCTCGGCCAGCACTTGACCCTCTGCAGACACGATGACTGCGCCAAATGGCCGGTTGCCGCGTTCCCGCGCAGTACGTGACCAGGCAATCGCCTGCTGCATGTATTGACCGTCACGCTCATCCAGTTCTGACCGGAGTGTCACGGTGCTTTTCATGCCTTGATGATGCGTTCGGCTTTTGCCGGAAGCATGGCCAGGTTGAACAGGGCGTCGGCGCTGGGCCGGTTTTTCAGGCCGAACACTTCAACGACCTCGTCCACCTGCTGCTCCAGCAGCAGTTTGCGGATGTCGCCCAGGCCGTGGCTGCGTGTGTCTGCTGCGCCTACATACTGTGAGGTGATGCGCCAGCGCTCCAGCTCGACTTTTTCATCCAGAAACGGCTCACGCTGTCTGACGGCAGCTATCGATGGTGCCGGGTTGGCAAAGGTTTCCACAATCGCCCGGTTGCTTGCGCGCAAAAATGCTGCAAGCACTTTTGGGTTCTGAGCAATCAGGTTGCTGCTGGCCAGAATCGCATTGCCATACAGATTGACGCCTGCATTGGCGTACTGCAGCACGGCCAGCTCTTCAGGTTTCATGCGGGCAAACAGTGAAATGGCCGAGTCATGGAAATAGGTTGCACCGTCCACATCACCACGCACCATCACGTTGTCGCGTGAGCTGAAGTCTGTGGTTGACCAGGCAAACAAATCGTTTTTAAGGCGCAGCTTGCGTGCCACCATGGGCCAGGCGCGGCGGGTTGATTCAACCGCCGCTGCGGCTATCTTTTTGCCTTCCAGGCTGCGAAAGTCTTCGGTGATGCCTCTGTCCTTGCGGCCAATGATCACAAAGGGCGCGCGGTTGTAATACTGGTAAACCGCCTGCACCAGAGGTGTGCCGGGGTTTTGTGCGTTGAATTCCACCAGAGAGCTGATGTCGCCCAGACCCAGCTGGTACACACCGCTGGCAATACGGGTGATGGTGGTCACGGAGCCAGCGCCCACATCAATCGTGACATCCAGGCCTTCGACCCTGTAATAACCCTTGCTCTGGGCCAGGAAGAACGGTGCCGTCTGGCCCGTGATGCGAAAGTCGAGTGTGAATTTGAGGGGTGTCAGGCGTGCGGGGCCCTGGCTCCAGACGGCCGGCGCAGCCAGTGATGCAGCGGAAGCGAGGGTGGTGATGAAAGCGCGGCGGCCAACGGCGCTGCGGGGTGTGGGCAGATTCATGATGACGTCCGGTAAACACTTGAAAATTCCGGCACGCTTGAAAAACGCTGCCGGGGATTCAAGAGCAATTTCCGGGCGATTCATGCTGGTGCATGAAAGCTGAACGCTTCTACTCTTGCTTTTCGTCAAGCACACAGCGTGCCAGTTTGTTCGGGCAAAAATCTGGAATCTGTCATCAATTCCATCAGCCAAGTGATTTCAATGCCGCTGGCCGGGAGTCGCCCGGCAGCGAGTCACTTTCTTTTGCTTCGCCAAAAGAAAGTAACCAAAGAAAAGGCGACCC
>JAZKIK010000722.1:0-332 GCA_040384925.1 Pseudomonadota bacterium
TGATGGCGCTGGCCGCTGCCGGTATATTGCTGGTTGCCCTTGGCCCACTGGTGTTTGATGCCTACCTGTTGAATATCCTCATCAAGGCCTTTTTCTTCGCCATAGTGGCGGTCACTGTTGATGTGTTGTGGGGCTACACCGGTTACCTCACATTCGGGCAATCGGCTTTTTTTGGTGCCGGTGCCTACGCTGCCGGGCTGGTGTTCACACACCAGGGGTTTTCAGTGCTGACCGTTCTTGTGGCGCTGGTACTGGCCATGCTGGTGCCTGCAGCGCTTGCCGCCTTTGTCGGGTGGCTGTCGTTTTACCGTGGTGCATCGCCTTTTTTTGCC
>JAZKIK010000722.1:346-3380 GCA_040384925.1 Pseudomonadota bacterium
GGTTCTGCCCATCGTGGTGTCACAGCTTCTGTTGTCGGGCGGGCAGTGGACTGGCTCCAGCTCTGGCCTCACGGGTTACGAAAGCTTTAGCTGGTCACTGGAGGCCTGGTACTGGGTTGCAGGCGCAGCCTTGCTCGGGGTCGGTCTTCTGGCCTGGGTGGTGGTCAGCAGTGATGCGGGGCGCCTGCTGGCCTCCATACGCGACAACGAATCACGCTGCGCCTACCTTGGCATCAATGTCTCGCGCATCCGTATCATTGCGCTGGTCGCCACGGCTGCAGTGGCCGGTTTTGCAGGTTTTGGTTATGGCGCTTTCAGCGGTGTTGTCGCGCCAGAGCTTGCGGGTTTTGTGCTGGGCACGGAACTTATCATCTGGGTGGCGCTGGGCGGGCGCGGCACTTTGTGGGGGCCGCTGATTGGCGCGATTCTGATCAACCTTGCCACCGCCTACCTGGGCAGCAGCATGCCGTTTTTGTGGCAACTGATACTGGGCAGCGCGTTTGTGCTGGTGATTGTGCTCTTGCCGCGTGGCCTGGTGCCTGTGCTGCTGGCACCGCTGCGCCTTGATGCCAAAACGCGCACCCAGCCAGAGCTGCTGGCACGCCTTACCCGGCCACCGGAAGCTGCGGGCCTTGAGCCGGCCTTGCTGATGAAGGACGTTTGCAGAAACTACGGCAGCCTCAAGGTATTGAAGGGCATCAATCTGCAGGCCCATGCCGGCGAACTGCTGGGCCTGATTGGCCCCAACGGCGCGGGCAAGACCACACTGATGCGCTGCATGAGCGATGGTGCCGAGCGCTCTGCTGGTACCGTGCGCCTGTGCGGCACCGACATTGGTCGTGAACCGCCCGAGGTGTGTGTACGCCTGGGCCTGGGTCGCAAGTTCCAGAATGCCAATATTTTTGAATCACTGACCGTGGCCGAATGCCTGCGCATGGCGACTGCCTCAAACCAGCCAGCATCGTTATGGCGGCGCTCTGGTGTGCTCAGTCTGCCGGTTTATGCAGTCGAGGTGGCCCGCACCACTGGCCTGGATAAAAAGCTGGCCTTGCTGGCAGGTGATCTTTCGCATGGAGAGCAGCAGGCGCTGGAGCTGACCATGGTGCTGGCGCTGGAGCCACGCATTGTGCTGCTGGACGAGCCAACCGCCGGACTGAGCAAGACCGAACGCACGCAAATCGGCCATGTACTGGCATCTCTGGCCCGGCAGCACCAACTGTGCTGCCTGCTGGTGGAGCACGACCTTGATTTTGTGCAGGAAGTTGCCACCCGTATTGTGGTCTTGCACCAAGGCACCATCGTGATGGAAGGCAGCTTTGAAGAAGTCGCCAATTCCGAACTGGTCAGAAACGTGTATGCCGGGGCACCCGTGCATGGCCAGAATGTGCAGGAGGGCGTATGAGGCATCCCGCACTTCAGGTCAGCGGCCTTGCCAGCGGCTACAAGTCTTCAATGGTGCTGCGCGACTTGTCACTGACGGTGGGCAAGGGCGAGGCGCTGGCACTGCTGGGTAAAAACGGCATGGGCAAATCGACCCTGCTCAAATCCATCATGGGGTTTTTGCCCAAAAAGCAGGGCGCTGTACATCTTGACGGGCAGGACATCTCCCGCCTGCCACCGCACCGCATCAGCCGTGCCGGCATGGCCTACGCGGCGCAGGAGCAGGCCCTGTTTACAGATTTGAGCGTCAGGGACAACCTTTCACTGGGTCTGGAGAGTGAAAAAACATTCGAAGAGCGGTTTGAGCCCGTTCTTGCACTGTTCCCGGTGTTTGGCAGCCGCCTGGGTCAGTATGCCGGATCACTCTCGGGTGGTGAACAAAAAATGCTGCTGGTGGCACGCACCCTGATGGCCAGGCCGCAAGTCATGCTTTTTGACGAAATCACCGAAGGCCTGCAACCCAGCGTTGTGCAGGCCATAGGCGAGGCACTGAAATGGGAGCGAAAACAGCGCGGCACCGCCATGCTGATCGTCGAGCAGAACGTGGCTTTTGCCCTGGCGGTGGCGGACCGTTATGTGGTGCTCAAACAGGGCCAGGTGATAGACGAAGGCAGCGCAGGCGCGGCGCACGCCACCAGCCGCATCCTTGACCACCTGAGGGTATGACCATGTACCAGAATGCCCTGGGCGTGCTGCCGGCCTGCCAGTTGATTGCCACCGGCGGCACCATCGCCATGAAGATTGACCCGGCCAGTGGCGCGGCTGTGCCCGCACTGAGTGGCAGTGAGCTGCTGGCCGCCGTGCCTGGCCTGGATGCGCTGGCCACGGTTGATCTGCTCAACCTGTGCAATGTGCCGTCAAGTTATATGGATGCAGCGCGCTGGATGGTTTTGAAGCATGCGGTGGACTGTGCGCTGGCCCGCCCGGCCATCTCTGGGGTGGTGATCTCGCACGGCACCGACACGCTGGAAGAAACTGCCTGGTTTCTCGATCAGACGGTAGACAGCAACAAGCCTGTTGTGCTGGTTGGCGCACAGCGCAATGCATCCGAGGCCGATTTTGATGGCCCCAGAAACCTGCTGGCCGGCATTCGCACCAGCATTGATCCAGCGGCGCGTGGGCGCGGTGTGCTGGTGGTCATGAACGACCAGATCAGCAGCGCCAGGCAGGCAAACAAGGCCCACACCACGGCGGTAGAGGCATTCGCGCCTGGTGAAGCCGGGTTTGCTGGTGTTGTGGAAGCCGGCAAGGTGATCTTTTTTAGCCAACCGGCAAGGTCTGTCCACATTGCGTTGACCACAGCCCAGCTTGCGCGGGTCGATATCGTGCCCATGTACGCGGGGGCTGATGGCCAGCAGGTCGATGCCGCTGTCAGCAGTGGTGCCAGGGGCATCGTGATCGAGGCTCTGGGCCTGGGCAATGTCAATGCCGAAATGTACAGCGCGATTGTTCGTGCCATTGCGGCGCGTGTTGCCGTTGTGATTTCCTCCCGTGTTGGCCATGGGCGGGTGCGGCCACTTTATGGTTTTACCGGTGGTGGCCACAGCCTGCAGCAGGCTGGCGCACTGTTTGCCGGTTCATTGAGCGCGCACAA
>JAZKIK010000722.1:3390-7566 GCA_040384925.1 Pseudomonadota bacterium
CAGGCCGGCATGATGCCGCAGGAGATGCAGGCCATGTTTGACAGCCAGTAACTGATGTTGCGCAGCTACTGTTTTACCCCTTCCCCCGCTGGGCTAGCGTATGCGCACATCTTTTGATGCCCGGTCTTACCCCTTCCCCCTCTGGGGGAAGGTTGGGATGGGGGCCTGTGCGTGTGATTGCCAGCGGCATTCAACAAACGCCAAAAGCCCCCATCCCAGCCTTCCCCCAAAGGCGGGAAGGAGCGATACATCCACGCTGCGTAACATCAGCCAGTAAAACTGGTAAAAGGGACTCCATGCAAAACACCTCTTCGTCCGAACCCGGCTGGCGCATCGGTGTGCTGTATTCGCGCTCGGGCGCAACCAGCGTCACCGAGTCCGACCACTTCTTCGGCACGGCCCTGGCCATTGAAGAAATCAACACCGCAGGCGGTGTGCTTGACCGGCCCCTGATACCCACCGCCTATGACCCGAAAGGCGATTCGGACGAATACCGGCGGCTGGCTACCCGCATGCTGATTGACGACGAGATCAACGTCATCTTTGGCTGCTCGCGCTCGTCCAGCCGCAAGGCCGTGCTGCCTGTGGTTGAACGCAACAATGCCTTGCTCTGGTACTGCTCGTTTTACGAGGGTTTTGAATATTCACCCAACGTCATCTACACCGGCGCCGTACCCAACCAGAACAGCGTGCAGCTTGCCGCCTACCTGCTGCAAAGCCGCGGCAAACGGCTTTTTCTGGTGGGGGCAGACTACATTTACCCGCGTGAATCCAACCGCATCATGCGCGACGTGGTCGAGCAGTATGGCGGAGAGATTCTTGACGAGCTGTACCTGCCCATAGAAGCTGCGCGTGAAGACCTGGCCGAAGTGATCAAGGCTGTGCGCGAGGCCCAACCCGACGTGGTTTTTTCCACCCTGGTGGGCCAGTCGGCACGGCTTTTTTATCAGCTTTACCATGAGGCCGGCATAGACCCCAAACTGATTCCCATCGCCAGCCTGTCGATGGCGGAAGAAGAAATCCGGCTGATTGGCCCGCAGCTATGCGCAGGCCACATCACCTCGGCCACCTATTTCTCGTCGCTCAAGAACGAAAGCAATCAGCGTTTCCGGCAGCTGTGGGCACAGCGTTTTGGCGACCGGCCCACCAGCACCTGGTCAGAGATGGCCTATTCACAAGTCCACCTGTTTGCACGGGCCCTGCAGCGCACCGGCAGCCTGGACAGGCGCAAGCTGGTGGAGGCCGTGCGGGGTGTACAGTTTGACTCGCCTGAGGGGGTGATCTCGGTCGATGCTGAAAACAACCACTGCTCCCTGACCCCGCGTATTGGCGTGTGCCGTAGCGATGGTGAGTTTGATGTGGTCTGGGAGGGGACGATGCCGGTCAAGCCCGACCCTTATCTGACCACATTTGGTTTTACCGAGTTCTGGCTCCGCTGATCATGAGCACCAGCCTGAAACGCCTTTACGAAGACCTGCGCAGCATTTGTGTGGTGGTGATTTACCCACCTGGCGAAGACCGTGATGTGGTGGTGCAGCAGCTGCAGCGCATTGGCTGCCGGCTCAAGCTGGTCTGGCCTTTTCCTTCCGAACCACCCAGGGATGCACAAGTCATCTTTTTCCGGGTGTCGCAGGAGCTGGAGGGCAATACCAGCTGGGCCGCCACCGCCGTCAATGCCGCGCTGGTGGCCCTGTCTGACTACGAAAGCCCGACCACGCTCAAGCTGCTGCTCGACACCCATGCCCACGGCGTCATTACCAAACCCTTCCGTTCAGCCGGCATTTTCAGCACCCTGGTGCTCGCGCGTTCCTCACACAGCTTTCAGGAGCGGCAGCAGGGCAAGATAGACAAGCTGGAATCCACCATGAAGTCACGGCGCCAGATTGAAAAAGCCGTGCGTGTGCTGACCGAAAGCCAGAACATCACAGATACCGAGGCTTATGAGCATATGCGCTCCAGAGCCACCAGCCTGCGCATCACGGTAGGCGAAGTCGCCACCCTGGTCACCGAAGCGCATGAGGCGATGGAGCGGCTGGGCATAGGTGGCATGACCCCATCAAAGGGAAAAAAACCGGCGCAGAAGTAAGTGCTTCAGCAGGTTCAAGCCGGGCTGGCCCGCCAGGCAGGCGAGCCGGCCCAGCGCCGGCTCATGGCCGGTGTTGTGAAACAGCTGACCGCCGATGTGCTGTACACCGCACGTTCCAGCAACTGGATGTCGGCTTCATGCTGGCGGGCAACATGCGGGTCTTCGAAAAAAATCACCTTCTGGCACTGGCCGTCCAGAATCAGCTCGGCAATCTGCGCGTCGCCGCCCAGCGGCCCGCTCTGGTAGGGCGTCACCCACGGCCTGGAGGCCGGCCAGCCGCGTGACCAGGCCATGTTGTTCAGCAGGCTGCCGGTGGTACCCGTCGCCACCCTGGTGGCAAAGCGCGACAGCAGGTCAAAAAACTCGCCTGCAAAGTCCACCATGGTGGTCTTCAGGGCATCGTGTGCAATCAGCGCAATGGTCTGGCCATCGGGTCTGGGCAAAATGGTTTCAGGCTGGCCGGCATATGAAAGCTCCAGGCCAATCCATTCAATCGCCCCGGCCAGTGTCGCCACAAAGGGTTTGCCGTGAATCACGCACTGCCTTTTCAGCGCCTGCGCTTCCGGGTAAAGCGATGTCGGGTCCACCGGGTCGATAAAGAAAAATATGCCGTCCAGCTCATCACCAGGCCGCAGGCCGCCTGCAATGCGCGACACCAGCCGCATCAGGCCACCTTCACGCCCACGCCCCAATGCAGTCAGCCGCCCCTGTAGCAGATGCTGTTGCTCCAGCACCTCGCAAGCAGCGCCCGCTACCTGCAGCCTGAGCCCCAGGGCCTCGGCTGCAGGTTCACAGGTGCGCGCCCATTTCAGCAGCGCTGAGTCAGCGCCTTGCAGGTGCAATTTGTGGGAGGCCAGTCCGAAGTTCATGGTTTGTTACCTATTTGTTAGCGGCTGCTACGGTGGTTTCACCAACTTTGGTGATGCGCGCTGCATTCAAGTGCTGGCGCAGAAAAAGCGAAGCTTCCATACGCTCACCCTGGGTCAAGAGCTCTATCAGCTGCAGATGTTCCTGGCACTGTGTATGCAGGCGCGACCTGTCCAGCCGGGTGCCGTATTCAAAACCCCTGCTCTCCAGCCGGGCCAGCAATTCCCCATAAGCCTTGGCATTGACCTCAGGCGTTCTGGACAACACCCACAGATATTCGCGCTTCGGTTCACTGACGGCTACCAACTGGTAGTCGGCATCCAGGTCAATCACCCAATAATTGCCCCAGACCATTGGAACAAACGACAGCCATGAGGGCGCAAAACGTAGCTGCAGTTTCGGTGATCTGCTGTTGCCAATCTGCCGCGCCTCACCAATGACTTCGCTGGTTTGGCCGTCTTGCGTCAGGCAGCGGTTGTGTACCCGAACCCTGCCATTGTTTTGCAGGCTGTAGTCGGCACGGGTGTTGCTGGCGCATTTTTTCTGGAAGCGGTTGGGGTACTTGGCAATTTCAAACCAGCTGCCCATATAACGCGCTACGTCCAGGCTGGGGATGGTGTCAAGCGCACTGGGCTGGCTGGCTGACATCGTGACCGTGCCAAGCACACAAAAAACCAGCAACAGTTTGAAAAAAGTGGTTTTTGGATTCATGACTCTTTTTTAAGCTAGCTTGCCGGCACATCGTACGCTGGCCGAATGCGTGTTTTTTTGACGATGCCCGCGGGCGTGAACAGCACAACAAACTCGGCCCTTCCGCCAGCCGGGCCTCTTGCAGGCTGGGCACGGTAAACCCAGACCTCATACCCGCTGTCAAACTTTATTTCCCTTGTCTTGCCCAGTGCGGCCTGAACGTCTGCCTTGCTTGATTGCCCTGGCAGGACCAGGCTGGCGGCGGTTTGCATGCTCATGGCCGGGTCACGAAAGGGCGGTGCCGTGTTGCCTGCATTAAAAAGCCCGCCGGGGCCAGCGCAGCCTGCAAGCCAGCCCAGGGCAAGTGCCATAAAGCCGGTGCGAAAGGTTTGCCGCAGCATGTCAGTTGTCGTCCATATATTCAAACACAACCAGTGTGTCATTGGGCCAGCTCAGGTCACCCAGCGGCAGCACATAGGTTCTGTCCACCAGCACCTCACAGTCGCAATAAGGCAGGTCTTCATTCAGGCCGG
>JAZKIK010000723.1:0-10523 GCA_040384925.1 Pseudomonadota bacterium
TCGGCGCTGGGGCCGATTTTCGCTTTCGACGACCTAAGCCCGACAGGCTCCTGGTAAAACCTGCGGATAAAAGTAGGTGCCGAGTGCGTGCGCAGGACAGGCACAGCCGACCCGACTTGGCTGAGTCAGCCGGATACCGCTTCGTTAATGCACTGGATTCGGGTTTCGGCTGTCGAGCAGATGCGCGTGCGCGGCCCTGAGCCTTTCATGCGCGGCCTCCAGTGCCTCAAAAGCTGCATTGATTGCCGAAGGGTTTGGCACAGGCGCGCGCAGCAGGATCTCGTAGGTTGACCTTAAAAAGTCGTAGTCTGCCAGTGCGACAGTAGGTCGCTGGTAAAAGGTGCCTGGGTTGATGTGCATAAATGTCCTGCTGGTGGCGAGTTCTGAAAGACTGTACGGGCCGGTCTATCTGCTGGATTTGCTGGATTCGGCCCTGAGTCGATTTTTCAGCCGGATGCAGGTTTCAGGCCATAGGCCGAATGGTCTTCAGGCTGTCAGCACTTGCCTACTTGGCTTGTAGATGCATTTGCCGTTAGCCTGATAAGAGCCTCAAACACCCAGTTCAAAATCCGCATCGCCCATATAACGGTTGACGCCAAACGCCGCCTGGGTGGCTGCCAGTTCTGCAGCTTCCCACTGATCGACCAGCATTTGCTCCGCTTCGCTGATGGGCCAGGGGCGTGGGTGCTCGCCATAAGCCTGATGCAGTTTCAGCCACATCCGGTAGATCGGCAGCACCAGGCTGGCGTCGCCCAGCGACTCGTCAAGCGCGGCACGAAAACGCTGGCCAGCCTGCTCGCGTTCAGTTTCGGACACATCGTCGGCAGTGAAAATTTTCAGGGTGTAAGTCATGGCAAATGACTATAACGACTGTCTTGTAAGAATTAATTTCGTTACTTCTCTTGCATCGGCAACAAGGTTTTATAAAAGGCCAGACGTACCATGCGTTCTTTTTAAGGAAACCTCATGGCAACACCGTTTTTTGGCAAGCGCGAGATTGAAACCCCGGTCAGCCCAACAACACCCGTCAACCAGACGCAGGCACGGCAGGGTGTGTCGGGTACGTATGGCATGGGCAGTTCTGGCGTGCTGCAATCTGGCGCGTCCGGGGTCAGCCAGCAAAACGCGTCCAGAACCGTCACTGACAACTCCAGCGCGCCCGGCAGCACGCCTGAAGGCGGCAGCAAACTGACGGTGGGGCCGAATATCAAGCTCAAAGGCGTTGAGATCACCGATTGCGACACACTGGTGGTTGAAGGTCTGGTCGAGGCGACCATGGATTCCCGTGTGATGCAGATTGCCGAGCAGGGTGCCTTTCGCGGTTCGGCCGAAATTGATGTGGCCGAAATACGTGGCGAGTTCAATGGCAACCTGACGGTACGGCAAAAGCTGGTGATTTATTCAACCGGCAAGGTCACGGGCACGATTCGTTACGGCAAGCTGGTGATTGAAGAAGGTGGCCAGTTGGCCGGGGAAATCCTGTTTGGTACGCTTGCGGCTACCAAACCTGCTGTTGCAGCCGCCGCCAGCCTGCCAAAAATCGGCCTGCAGGCGGCCTGAAGCAGTTTTCAGCCCTGAAACAGCCTGAACACCAGCGGAATCAGCAGCGAGGCGAGCACCACCTGCAGTCCCAGGGCCAGCCCGGCATAAGCCCCGGCATCGGCATTGACCTGCAGCGCCCGCGCCGCGCCCAGACCGTGTGAGGCCGTGCCCAGCGCAAAACCGCGCGCCGCCCAGCCGCTGGCTGTTTTGGGGATGCGCAAGGCGTCAAACAGGTATTTGCCCGCCAGCGCGCCGACCAGGCCGGTAATGACGGCAAAAACCGCTGCCAGCGCCGGAATGCCGCCTATTTTTTCAGCAATGCCCATGGCCACTGGCGCAGTGACCGATTTGGGCACCAGCGACAGGCTCACATCCATTGGCAAACCAAAGGCCCAGGCCAGCAGCAGGGTTGACCCGCTGGCGGTCGCCCCGCCTGCCAGCGCCGCCATCAGCAAACGGCCCCAGCGCTGCCGCAGCTCGACACGTCTTTGCCACAAGGGCCAGGCCAAAGCCACCACGGCAGGCCCGAGCAGAAAATGAATGAACTGCGCGCCCGAAAAATAAGTCGGATAGGGCACACCAGTGGCCAGCAGGCCACAAGCCAGGCAAAGCACCGTCCACAGCACCGGATTCGCCCAGGGTGCCTGGCCAAGACGTGCATAGGCGGCCTGCGCCAGCACATAAATGACCAGTGTTGCCGTCAGGCCAAACAATGGTGTGGCCGACAGGTAAACCCATAATTCGACAAATCTAGGCATCGGAATCCTGTTCTTGCACCGTGTCAGCACGCTTGCCAAACCAGTGCAGACTCAAGACCGTGACGAGCAAACCAGCCAAAGTGGACAGCACCACCACCGCCAGCATGCGAAAACCGTATTGGCCAAGCAGTGACAAATGCGTCATCACCCCCACCCCGACCGGTACAAAGAGTAAGGAAAGGTGAGCGAGCAAAAAATCTGCACACGCGCTGACCGGCTCCCGCACCGTCTGCCAGCGCAGTGCCAGCAGCAACAAGACCATGCCAATCACCGGGCCGGGAAAAGGCAGTTTCAGGCCACGCGCGAGCAGCTCGCCAACTGACTGAAAGGCCAATAAGCAGGCCAGGCCGCGCAGGGCTGTCATGTTGTTTGATCAGAAGCGCGGCAGGTCCGGGTGCGAAATTTTTCCGCCGCGCACCAGCATCTTCCCGTATTCGGCACAACGGTTCAGCGTTGGAATCACCTTGCCGGGGTTCAGCAGCCCCTTGCTGTCAAAAGCCCGTTTGACACCAAACATCTGCTCGTTTTCTTCAGCGCTGAACTGCACACACATGGAGTTGAGTTTTTCAACACCCACACCGTGTTCACCCGTGACCGTGCCGCCCATGGCCACGCTGGTTTCCAGAATCTCTGCGCCAAACAGCTCGCAGCGGTGCAACTGGTCGGCATCATTTGCATCAAACAGGATCAAGGGATGCAGGTTGCCATCACCCGCGTGAAAGACGTTGGCGCAACGCAAGTTGTACTTTTTTTCCATGTCTGCAATTGCCAGCAAGATATCGGCCAGGCGCTTGCGCGGAATCGTCGAGTCCATGCACATGTAGTCAGGGCTGATGCGGCCTGATGCCGGAAAGGCGTTTTTGCGCCCGCTCCAGAAACGCAGGCGTTCGGCTTCACTGTTGCTGACCGCAATCGCTGTGGCACCGCAGCGCATCAAGACCGCACTCATTCGGCCGATTTCTTCTTCAACCTCTTCCACCGTGCCATCAGATTCACACAGCAAAATCGCTTCGGCGCTCAGGTCGTAACCGGCATGAACGTAATCTTCAACCGCCGCCGTCATGGGTTTGTCCATCATCTCCAGCCCTGCCGGAATGATGCCCGCCGCAATCACCGCCGCCACTGCGTCACCAGCTTTGCGCAAGTCATCAAAACTTGCCATGATGCAGCGTGCCAGCTGAGGTTTGGGAATCAGCTTGACGGTGACTTCGGTTGTCACTGCCAGCATGCCTTCACTGCCAATCACGATGCTGAGCAGGTCAAAACCTGCGGCATCCAGCGCATCACTGCCAAATTCGACTTCATCACCTTCAATCGTGAAACCGCGCACTTTCAGCACGTTATGCACCGTCAGCCCGTATTTGAGGCAATGCACACCGCCGGAGTTTTCGGCCACATTGCCGCCAATCGTGCAGGCAATCTGGCTGGACGGATCAGGTGCGTAATACAGGCCGTGCTGCGCCGCAGCTTCTGAAATGGCCAGGTTGCGCACACCGCCCTGCACCACGGCTGTGCGGCTGACCGGGTCCATCTTCAGAATCTTGTTGAACTTGGCCAGGCTCAGGGTGAGGCCGAATTTGTGCGGCATCGCACCACCACTCAAACCCGTGCCCGCACCGCGCGCGACCACAGGCACATCAAGGGCGTGGCAGGTTTTCAGCACCGCCTGCACCTGGGCATAGGTTTCAGGCAGGGCCACCGCCAGCGGCCGCTGCCGATAAGCCGTCAGGCCATCACATTCATAGGGCGTGGTGTCTTCGCTGTTCCACAGCAGCGCATGGGCTGGCAAAACTGCTTTCAGCGCCTGTACAAGCTGCGCCTGACGCTGGGCACGTTCCGTGCGCTCAAATTGCTCTTGCTGTTCGGGGGGTAAGGGGGCGTTCATGGACGGAGTTTCCTGTCAGTTTTTCAGACTGTAAAACAAGCAGCCGCGCCTGGGTTGATGAAATTTATCGTTGGGTGTGAAATTGCCCAGCCGTACCAGCGCACCGTTGTCCAGCCAGGGCGCGTCCGATGCCCATCTCAGTGCTCAATGAAAGATCAGCCCAGCAAAACAGCTTGGTACCAATGGTCTGCTCCAGTTGTTTGACACGGTGGCTGACGGTGCCGGGTGTGACGCAGAGTTCTTCAGCAGTTTGTGTGACGCTGCGCAGGGGGGCCAGTGCTTCACAGCTCAGCAGGCACTGGATGGGGAATGCGGGCAGGCATTCTTTGATTTGATGCACATCAAAATACATTTTTATGTGCACAGTAAAGGTGAAACAATGCGCACTCATGTGGAGTTGGACGAAAAAGTGCTGCAGCAGGTGATGAACATGGGCCAGTTTTCCAGCAAGAAGGCCGCCATTCAGACCGCACTGTCTGAGCTGTCACGTTCACTCAAACGTCGGCAACTGTTGGCCCTGCGCGGGCAACTGCAGTGGCAAGGCAATCTTGATGCGCTGCGGGTGCCGCGTTCCGAGCCCGAGAACGACAGCTCAAAGGCGCTGGTGTGATTGTTGACACCTCGGTATGGATAGACTTTTTCAACGGTCATTCTTCACCCCAGGCCGACCGCCTGGCCAGGGCGATTGCCGACGATGAAAGCATTGCCATGCCGGGGCTGGTATATGCCGAGATCCTGCTGGGTTTGAAAACCGAACAGGATGCAGCCCGCGTGGCGGACCTGCTGGACGCCTTTGAGTGGGTAGGCGAAGCGCACAGGGCCGATTACGAGGGCGCGGCACGGCTGTATCGCCTGTGCCGCTCAAAGGGCGTGACGATAGGCTCCACCATCGATTGCCTGATTGCGCAGCTCTGCCTGCGCGATGATGAGGCCTTGTTGGCCAAGGACAGGGACTTTGAAGCCATCGCCAGACACAGCGGTCTGCGTCTGGTGTGAGTTTCGGTGCGTCCGGCCTCATATTGGCTCCGAATGCAAGGATGTAGCCGTTTTTCGGCACGCACCCAATGTCACGTTCTCCCTTGTCCAGATATGTGACGGTTTCATCACCGTTCAGTTGACATGGTTTCAGACCACCAACCCTCAAACTGGAATGCTCTGCGCAAACCTGAACACCTGCTGAGGGTCGTATTTGCGTTTGACGGCTGACAGGCGCTCCAGGTTGCTGCCGTAGTAGGCGCGTGCCCAGTTTGGCAGGTCGCGGTTCGGGAAGTTCACGTAGGATTGCTGCAGCACATACGGTTTCATCGCCTCGAAATAACTGGCCAGCCAGTCCTGCTGGGCGCGTGCCACTTCGGGTTTGTCAACCGGTGCCCAGGCGCATTCCATTTCAAAAATGTAGTTGGCGTTGCGGTGTACGTACGCGGTGGCGTCCTGTTTCACGTCGCGTACCTTGCCGCCTATGGCAAACAGAATGCCCATGTTTTCAGGCAGCAGCGAGCCGCCTGGCCACTTGCTCATCCACTGCAGCATGGTTTCAAGCCCCTGGGCCGACATGCTTTCGCCTACGTAGGACGAGCGCAGGTCGTACATGCCGGTCGGGTCGTCGGTGATGAAATAGTCACGCGCCTGCCAGTATTTCATCTGGCGTATGTCTGATGCCAGCGGTTTGAGCAGGCTCAGCGCCGGTGCCAGTGCTTCCAGCGCTTCATCTTTGGTGCCCCAGAACTGGCCCAGCGTGTTGACCTGCAATTGGTCGCGGGTGGGCCGCGCACCGGCTTTGTCGGGGTAGGCCTTGGTGCGGGTAGAGATCAGCTGGCCAAACGTGTTCTGGATCTTTTGCAGCGTCAACAGCATTTCGACCTGTTTTTCAGCTGGCCACAGGATGTTGAAGACCGTCACGTCCTTTTTCACGTCGTGCAGCTCAAACGTGAAGGATGTGTTGACACCAAAATTGCCGCCGCCACCGCCACGCAAGGCCCAGAACAGATCGTCGGTATCACCTCCGGCCTTGGCCGTGACGACTTTGGTATCGGCCAGCACCACGGTGGATTCTTTCAGGCTGTCGCAGGTCAGGCCCGAATGGGTGGCAGCAAACCCCCAGCCGCCGCCCAGCACCAGGCCGCTGGTGCCCACTGTCGGACAGCGGCCCGAGGGAATTGCAAAGTCGGTGCCACTCAAGGCGTTGGCAATGTTCTGGTTGCTGGCACCGGCCTGCACCACGGCGACGCCTTTGCCGAGGTCAAAACTGATCTTGTTCATGGCCTTGACATCAATCAGCAGGCCGGTGGTGGTTGAAAAACCTGCATACGAATGCCCGCCGCAGCGGATGGCAAATGTTTCGCGCTGGTCACGCGCCCAGCGTATGCATAGCTGCACGTCGGCGTCACCGGCGCACATGGCAATCGCCTTGGGCATCACCCCGGCCCAGCGTGCGTTGTTGGGAAAAGCCGCCATGTAATAACCCATCTCGCCCGGCAGAATCAGCCGCCCCTGCATGCTGCGGCGCAGGGCTTCAAGGTTGTGGCGTGAAGTCAGTGCCGGTTTTGCCAGCGCGCTGTCAGCGCCCAGACCTAGCGCTGCGGCGCTGCCAAGGGCCGTACCGGCCTGCAGAAAACTGCGGCGTTTGAGCAGATTCGAGGTGTTAAAAGACCGGGATGACGGCTCGTTTGTACTCATGGCTCCTCCTGAACGGGGTGTGTTTTGTAAGGGATCGCAGTCAATTATCCAAACAAAACCTGGCGCGAAGAAGGTAACAATCCAGTCATTTTGAGGTCTGACCAGAGTGCTTCGATGCAGTCGGCGGCATTGACCGAATTGATGAGCAAATCAGCCCCTGAATCCACATCAAGCCAGGCTTTTACGCAGCCAGTCGGCAAAGGCCGCACATTCCCATCGGTCCATGGTGCCGGTGCGCCAGCACAGGTAGTGGGCATGGGGGCTGGGTACATTGCTGGCAAAGACTGCGTTGCTGCCCAGCCGTACCAGTGCACCGTTGTCCAGCCAGGGTGCGCCCAGCTTGAGGCGAATCAGCGCGATGCCCATGCCAGCAGCGGCGGCGTCGCACATCAGGCCGATGTCGTTGAACTGCGAGCCGTCCACCGGCTCAGGCCAGTCCAGGTGCTGCGCTGCAAACCAGGTGCGCCAGGGCTCCAGCGGCGAGCGCAGCAGGCTTTGGCCGTCCAGATCCTGCGCTGACTCAAACGGGCCATGTTCGCGCAAAAATGCTGGCGATGCCAGCGGCGTGACCTCATCCCTGGCCAGGCAGACATGTTCCAGGTCGGCATAACGTCCGGTGCCAAAACGCACAAGCAGGTCAGCGTCTTCGGCCACCACGTCAAGCAGCGGAATTGATACCTGCAGGGTCAGGTCAATCTCGGGGTAGGCGTCGGTGAACTGGCGCAATCGCGGAATCAGGATAGACCGCGCAAATGTCGGCGTGACAGCCAGCCGGAGTTTGCGTTTGCCAGGGTTACCGCTTTGCCCGGCCGCACCTGGAAATTTCTGCAAAATCGTCAGCCCCTCGCGCACATGCGCCAGGTATTCACTGCCTTCGGTGGTCAAGGAAAAATCAGCCCGGCCAAACAGCTTGGTGCCAATGATCTGCTCCAGTTGTTTGACGCGATGGCTGACCGCGCTGGGTGTGACGCAGAGTTCTTCAGCAGTTTGTGTAACGCTGCGCAGGCGCGCCAGTGCTTCAAAGGTCAGCAGGCATTGGATGGGGGGAATTCTGCTCACGGAAGGGCTCCTGAGGCTTGGGGGGCGGGCTCTGGCGCTTCAATGGCTGGCGGACACAGTGTCAGTTCCAGCGTTCGCAGTTCTTTGGCCTCTATGTGTGTCAACGCGGGTGCGGCTCGTGCATACCAGGTACAGGCGGCGGCCTGATCCCGCTCCACCCCGGTTCCCCGTGCCAACGCCAGGCCCCACGCTACCTGGGATGACAGATGGCCTTTCTCGGCGCCCGCCTTGAACCATCTTGACGCATTGCTGCGACTTTTTTCGGCAATGGTTCCGTTTTGGTAGGCCCGGGCAAGGAACCAGCCAATTTGCAAACGTGCTTCGTCCATGTGGTTGCTGCTGGCCCGACCTGAGCGTTTGATGATGACCGGAACCTCGCCGCTGCCTTCGGCAAATTTTTCCATGTCCAGCAGGGCGGCACGCATGAATGCATGGGCGCGCTGTTGCGCTGCCTCCATGCCAATGTCCGCGCCGCGCTGCACCGCAACCGCATCTGTCATTTCTGCCAGTACTTCGAACGGGCTGTTACCCGGTGCCAGTTTTTTTGAATACCAGACACCCAGCATCAGTTTGTCCAGCTCCGTCAACTGGTCGCGACGGTGCGTAAAGTAGCTGAGCACCGTATTGCCCGAGGGATGACCAGCGATGCCCATCGCATGCATGGCTTCATGCATGACACAGCTCCAGACCTGGCGGGACTTCAGCTTGACCTCCACTTTGGCAAGCACTCCACCGGATCTGCTGCTTAGCCGGGTTGAGCAGGCCTGGTTTTCCGGCAGGTCGCGCTCTTCCACCACCTCAATCTCCAGCATCGCTGTTTTGCCTTCATCCGGCATGCTGGCCAGGTCGGTCATCCTGATTTTGCTCGCCTCCGCGACGGCCTCCAGTGCCCGGACAATGGTCTCGCGGTGCCGGCTCATACCTACACCAGAAATGCGATAGGTCAAGTCCTGGTCCCACCGAAAAAGGGGCAGGGGTGTGCCGCGTTCATCCCACAGGCTTTCCCAGACGCTCAGGAGCTCGTCGTCCATTCTGTCGGCATGGGCCGGCAGGCTTCCCAGCATCATGAGTGACAAACAGGCCAGCCTGATCCAGTATGTTCGCGCTCGTGTCATTGCCGTGTCGGTGAGATCGGTTTTGCCGTGATTTATTTGAAGATGACTGTCTTGTGTCCGTTAAGCAAGACCCGGTGTTCGCTGTGCCACTTCACGGCTCTGGCCAGCACCTGGCTTTCTGTATCACGCCCCATGGCGGTCAGGTCTTCCACTGTCTTGCTGTGGTCGGCTCTGGCGACGTCCTGCTCGATGATCGGGCCTTCATCGAGGTCGGCCGTCACGTAGTGGGCGGTGGCACCAATCAGTTTGACGCCCCGGTCATGCGCCTGGTAATACGGTTTTGCACCCTTGAAACTGGGCAGAAATGAATGGTGGATGTTGATGGCGCGGCCGGACAGCTTTTTGCACAGGTCGTTGGACAGAATCTGCATGTAACGCGCCAGCACCACCAGTTCGGCGTCTTCGGATTCAATGATTTCCAGCTGCTTGGCTTCGACCTGGGTCTTGCTTGCGGCTGTCACCGGCAGGTGGTGAAACGGGATGTTGTAGCTGGCGGCCAGTTGGTAAAACTCGCGGTGGTTGGAAATGATGGCACGCACGTCAATCGGCAGCAGGCCTGATTTGCACCTGAACAGCAGGTCGTTCAGGCAATGGCCTTCCTTGCTGACCAGAATCACCGTGCGCATGGGCTCGCTGGTGGCGTGCAGTTTCCAGTTCATGCCGAAGGGCTCGGCAAAGCTCACAAGCTGGTTTTTGAGTTCTTCATGGCTCAGTGTGTCGCAGGCAAACTGCACACGCATGAAAAACAGGCCTGTGCCGGTGTCGTTGTACTGCGCAGCCTCTTCGATATTGCCGCCGTTTTGCAGCAAAAAGCCGGATACGGCGTGAACAATGCCCATGCGGTCCGGGCATGAAAGGGTCAGGATATAAGCGTGATTCATAGGGCGTGAATTGTCGCAGGTGCTTGGCTGACAGGCGGGCAGGACAGGGATTATCCGGTGCAGCCAGATGCCAGCAGTGCCAGAATGGCAGATTGCGTCCCTTGATCCACACAGCAGGAAACTCTCATGGCTTACACCGATTTCAATATGGAGCACCAGTGGCTCCCTTTCACGCCCAACCGCAGCTTCAAAAAAGATCCGCGTGTTTTTGTGGCTGCCGACGGCATGTTTTTCACCACCCATGATGGCAAACAAGTCATGGACGGCATCTCCAGCCTATGGTGTGTGACGGCTGGCCATAACCGCAAGCCGATCAACGAAGCGATCAAAAAGCAGCTCGACACCCTGGACTACGCCACCGCCTTCAATGCCAGCAATGACCAGGCCTTCAAAGCCGCCGAAATGATTGCCGCGCTGGCCCCGGGTGATCTGAACAAGGTGTTGTTCTGCAATTCAGGCTCTGAAGCGGCCGACACCTCATTAAAAGTCGCACTTGCCTACCACCGCGCACGTGGCGAAGGTCACCGCAATGTGTTTATTGGCCGCGAGCGTGGTTACCACGGCGTCGGTTTTGGCGGCATGAGTGTGGGCGGCATCCCGGCCAACC
>JAZKIK010000724.1:0-3050 GCA_040384925.1 Pseudomonadota bacterium
CGGACCGATCGTGAAGCTGGTGTCCGAGCGGCTCATCGCAGCGCTGCAGGACTGCCTTGCGGCGGCACGCGGACAAGGTGTGCGCACAGTCTGATTCCATTTCCAGGGGCCTGACCTTTTGCCCTGCTACCAAAGGGTATATGGCAGGCAAATCATGCAGCAAGGCAAGTAACATAGGCAAAGAGACACTTCTGGCCTGAACAGAGCACCCACCATGACCACAACGCCCCAGACAACCGTACAAAAAACAGGCCGCAGCAGGCCAACAGGCCTGCTTTTGCTGGCGCAGGCGCTGTTGCTTGCTGCCTGTACATCAACGCCGCTGCCGCCGTGGACGCCTGGTGCAACACCTGCAGCAGCCGTACCAGCCACCGGCAGCGCGGCGCAAAAACCGCCGGTAGCAAGCCCTGGCGCGGCGCCTGTAGTCGTTTCTGCGGTCCCTTCGCCTGCAGCACCTTACAGTGCGGCGGTAGCAGCCCGTTTTCCGGCGCCATCGGTGATCTACAACACACCTGGCTTGCAGGCCGGGCGTGAGGTTTTCAGTACACAGACGGAAATCCAGGGCTGGCTGCAGGATCAGGCAGCGGCTGCATCCCGCGCGCCTGGGGTCAGGGCTGAGGTGATGCCGATTGGCAGGTCGCAGTCTGGCGCGGCGCTTGAAGCGCTGGTATTGACACGTGCGCCCGCCACCAACGCTGCCGCATTGCGGGCGAGCGGCAAACCTACGGTGATCCTGATTGGCCAGCAACATGGCAATGAGCCGGCTGGCAGCGAGGCGCTGCTGGTCATCAGCCGTGAACTGGCTCAGGGCCTGTTGCAGCCCTTGCTGGAAAACATCAATGTGCTGATTGTTCCGCGTGCAAATCCGGATGGCGCTGTGCGTGACCAGCGGGTGACGGCCAATGGCGTGGACATGAACCGCGACCATTTGCTGCTGAACACGCCCGAAGCCCAGGCGCTGGCCAGGCTGGCACGGGACTACAACCCCATGGTGGTGGTTGATGCGCATGAATACACCGTTGTGGGCCGCTACCTGGAAAAATTTGGCACGGTGCAGAAATTTGACGCCCTGGTGCAATACGCCACCACCGCCAACCTGCCCGAGTTTTTGACCAAGGCAGCTGAAGAGTGGTACCGGCGCCCGCTGGTCAATGCGCTGAAAAACCAGGGCCTGAGCAATGAGTGGTACTACACCACCTCCACCGATCTGGCTGACAAAAAAATCTCCATGGGTGGCGCGCAGCCCGATACCGGGCGCAATGTGTATGGCCTGAAAAACGCTGTCAGCCTGTTGATTGAAACACGTGGTGTCGGCATTGGCCGCCTGCACATACAGCGGCGTGTACACACGCATGTCACCGCCATCAGCAGCGTGCTGGCCAGCACCGCACAGCGCGCAAATGAACTGGCCCAGTTGCGGCCTTATATCGACAAGGAAGTTGGTGCCATGGCCTGCAAGGATGAAGCCGTGATTGAAGCCGCAGCAACAGCCGGGCGCTACGACCTGCTGATGCTTGACCCCCTGACCGGGGCCGACAGGACAGTTGCTGTGGACTGGGACTCGTCATTGGCGTTGCGCAAGATCAAGGCACGTGCGCGGCCCTGTGGTTACTGGTTGTCGGAGGCATCATCTACAGCGGTTGACCGTTTGCGCCTGCATGGTGTGCAGGTGATGCGGCTGACTGAATCAGGTGCCCTGCTGGGCGACAGGTACTCAGAAACCGCACGCAGCACCGGCGAGCGTCTGGACGTGCGCGGGGCAATCGCCGACAACAACAGCATCATCAAAATTGACGTGCGGCTGGCACGCGGTTTGATTGATGTGCCGCGTGGCAGTTATTACGTGCCACTGAACCAGCCGCTGGCTCATCTGGTGTTGGCCGCGCTGGAGCCCGACACCCAGAGCAGCTTTTTTGCCAACCGGGTGCTGCCTGAGCTGCAAAGCACAGCCAGGGTGATGGCGCCGCCCAGCGTAAAGTTTGAAGAGCTGCCCTGAGCGACTGCAACGCGCGCACTTGTCGCGGCAAAAGCTTACAGAAGCCACCTGCCCGCACTGACGGGCCAGGCGCTGCAAAACTGGATTAATGGGAATCCTGACAATAAAAAGGATTCGCCATGAAAGAGTTTGAACTGACCCCCGCCATGCTGACCATGGGAGGTGTGTTTTACCCAAAGGGTTATGCCTTCATCATGTTTGCCGACGCGCAAAGCGCCTTGCAGGTCGCCACAGAAATTGAAGGCCTGAATGCAGAATTTGGCGACATCATGCTGTTAAGCCCGGCGACCGTGCTGCGGCAAATTGGCAAGGTTGATGGCGAATCAGATATTGATCTGCCCTCCGTCGGCACGGAAGGTGCCACAGTCAACAAATATGTCCAGTTGGCCCGCAAGGGGCATCACGCCTTGATGGTGCAGATACCTTCTGACGAACATGCTGAACATCTGATGGTGGCAGCCCGGAAGACGGGTTTTGCCTATGCCCAGCGTTACCACCTGCTGGCCATGGAAGACCTTGAATAACAGCGACCACACAGGGCAATACAAAAGGGGCTGAATTGAGGCAAACTCCGGCTCATGCCCGATTTACAAGCGTCCACATCATCAGCCTCTCCCCGCGCCAGACAGCTGATCACGCAGCTTGGACTCCAGCCGCACCCTGAAGGCGGCTGGTACCGCGAAATCTTCCGTTCTGCCCAGTTGCTTCAGCCTGCAGACGGACGCGGCAGCCGCAGCGCCATCACTTCCATCTACTTTTTGCTTGAGTCCGGCCAACATTCACGCTGGCATCGGGTGCTGTCCGACGAAGTGTGGATTTACCTGGAAGGCTTGCCGCTTGACTTGTGGTCGTGGGATGCGGCCAGCGGCAGTGCCAGTCTGAGCGTTCTGGGGCCAGTGGGTACGCCTGCAGTGCAGGATGAAACCGCGCCACAAAGCCCGCACCATGTCATAGAGGCTGGCCTGTGGCAGGCTGCCACGCCAAAAACTGGCCAGCCCGACGGCTTCACACTTGTCAGCTGCATGGTCGCGCCGGGTTTTGATTTTTTGGACTT
>JAZKIK010000725.1:0-11751 GCA_040384925.1 Pseudomonadota bacterium
TTCCGGCGGCCCGCCCAATGCGCGCATGCTGGGCGGCTACTTCGCCTTCGATTCGACAGATGCGTCACTGATGGTGTCGCTTATGCCAGGCCTGCTGCACCTGCGCGGCATCACGCGACTTTCGCTGCTGGTGCAACTGGTACGCGAGGAATCCCTTGAGCAAAGACCCGGCCGGGATCTTGTTCTTGCCCGCCTTGTTGAGGTACTGCTGATCGAGGCCCTGCGCTCCACGCCAGGCGAGGGCGCGCCCCCAGGACTGCTGCGGGCCTTGAAAGACAGCCGGCTGGCAACAGCGCTGAGGCATATGCACGGCGATCCGGCACGCGCGTGGACGGTCATTGAACTGGCGAAGACGGCAGCGCTGTCCAGGTCAGCATTTTTTGAACGCTTCACGCGCGCTGCAGGTGTTCCACCCATGGAGTACCTGCTTGCCTGGAGAATGGCCATCGCCAAGAGTCTGCTTGGGCAAAGGCATATCACCATTGCCGAGGTAGCCGAACGTGTCGGATACAGCTCGGCCAGCACCTTCAGCACAGCCTTCAGCCGCCATGTGGGGCAGGCGCCTGGTCACTATGCTCGGCAGTAGTGGCAGTGTCACCAGCCTGTAGGTCGCAAGTTAGCGCAGCGCAACCCGACACCCGCGTCATGCCACTCCGCGTGCTTGTCGGCTTACGCCCTGCGGGCTAAACCGACCGACGGACTACCTCAATCCAGCCTCGTAGGTCGCGTTAGCCCGCAGGGCGTAACACGACATTCCGGACTAGGCCACCGGCACATACCCAAGCACCACCGCCCCCGAGCCAAACTCCAGTCGGCTCACAAGTTTCAGATCGACATGTTTCGCCAGCCCTGCAAACAGGTAAGGCCCATGGCCTGCCAGCCTGGGGTGCACGACAAACTCGTATTCATCAATCAGCCCCAGTTCCGCCAGCACCATCGGCAGCATGACGCCGCCCGTAAAGATGCCACGGCCCGGTGTCTGCTTGAGCTTCTGCACTGCGTCCTTGAGGTCGCCGCGCACCAGCTCGGCGTTCCAGTCCACGCTCTCCAGGGTGTTGGACACCACATACTTTTTTGCCGTGTCTATCGTCTGGCCAAACGCTTCCATCCAGGGCTGCATCCAGTCCGGCCTGATGCCTGTCTGCGCAGGCGCTCGCCATGCCGCTTCCATCATTTCGTAGGTGGTGCGGCCAAAGAGCAGGGCATCGGCCTGCGCGATGTTGCGGGCGGCATGGTGATGCAGCTCTTCATCGGCGAGCATTGCACTATGGTCGCAACAGCCGTCCAGTGTGAGGTTGATTGAATAACGAAGCGCTTGCATTGTCTTCTCCTGATGCGGGCTGACGCACAATGTAGCTCAAACACACATCTACCTCATCAAGACCCGGCCCACCCGCGAGCCGGATTCGCGGCCCAGCGCCTGGCTGATGAACTGGCCGGCCTCGGCGAGCTTGTGCAGGTCTATGCCGCTTGTGTAGCCCAGGCCATGCAGCAGATAGACAAGGTCTTCGGTAGCGACATTTCCCGACGCGCCTGCCGCATAGGGGCAGCCTCCCAGACCGGCCACAGAGCTGTCAAAGGTCCGCACACCGGCCTCAAGCGAAGCCGCAACATTGGCTATCGCCATGCCGTAGGTATCGTGAAAGTGCCCCGCCAGCTGATGGACGGGAACCCGTCTGGCCGTGGCCTGCAGCATGCCCAGGACTTCGCCGGGTGTGCCGCGGCCAATCGTGTCGCCCAGCGATATTTCGTGGCAGCCCATCTCATGCAGCATCAGGGCGACTTCTGCGGCCTGTTCGGGCTTGACGCGCCCTTCATAAGGGCACCAGAGCACGCATGACACATAACCTCGTACCCTGATGCCGTGTGCGCCAGCCGTCTCAAGCACTGAGCGGAAGCGTTCCAGGCTTTCACGTATGCTGCAGTTGATATTGCGCTGTGAAAACTGCTCTGAAGCCGACGCAAACACAGCGACCTCTTTACATCCTGCGTCGATGGCTGCTTCCAGCCCCTGCAGGTTCGGCGTCAGCGCACTGTAGTGAACCGCTGCAGAACGCGGCAAACGTTTCATCAAGTCGGCGCTTCCGGCCATCTGCGGAACCCATTTGGGCGACACAAAAGAGGCCGCTTCAATATGCTGAACGCCAGCCTCCACCAGTTTTGCAATCAATCCCAGCCGTGTCTCCAGGTCAACGGTTTTTGCTTCGTTCTGCAGCCCGTCACGCGGGCCAACCTCGACAATCTTGATCTGTTCAGTCATCTGGCTGCCCCGCTTCAGCGCAACACCTTGCCACCAGCGTCCACCACAGTGATCTCTATCTTTTTCAGGCCCACGTGGTCCCTGGGCGAGTAGGACAGATAAAGACCTCCCAGATCGACGTTCTGGAAACCTTCAAGCGCGGTCATGAATTTCTCGCGCGTCAAGGCTGGCCCGGCACGGCGCAAACCCTCCACAATCACTTTTGCAGTCAAAAATCCTTCCAGGCTGATATAGGTCGCCGGCTCTTTGGGTGAATATTTCTCCGTCAGGGTGAGAAACTCGCGGACCAGACTTGTGCTGACCGATTTGGGGCTTGGCACCACCTGGGTCACCACAATGCCGCGGGCATCGGCACCCAGTTGTTTGATGGATGAACCCGCCGTAAAAAATGACAGCGTGTAGAACTGCGGTTTGACGGCTGTTGTCTTCATGCCCTTGACAAACTCGACCAGCGATTTGCCAAAACTGCCGCAAATGACAACTTGCGGATTTGCCGCCTCAATGGTCTTGAGGGCCGCGCTGACATCCACCGAGCCGCGCTCGATCTTGCCGACGGCGACGGGCTTTAGGTTTCGCTTTTTCAGCGCTGCCTCCACCGCCTGGGCCACATCCTGCCCAAAGGCATCATCGTCGTAAAAAACCGCAACACGGCTCATGCCAACAGCCACGGCGTGATCGACCATCTGCTCCACCTCCTGCGCATAACTCCCCCTGATATGAAAGATGTAGCGGTTAAACGGCTCCCTCAGCTGCGAAGCTCCGGTCAGCGGTGCAATCAGGGGGATTTTTGCTGCGGTGATGAGAGGCAGCACCGCTTCTGCATTGGCCGTGCCTATCAATGAAACAAATGCAAAGCTGTCGTCCTGCCGGATATGCTCGGCCACCAGTTCCTGGCTTCGTTTGACCACATAGCCATCATCAGACGTTTTCAGGTAGAGCTTGCGCCCATGGATGCCGCCCTGCTCGTTGATGAAATTGAAGTATGCCGATGTACCCGCGTTCAACTCCCTGGCCAGGGCGCTGCGGGAGCCGCTCATGTCAGCCGTCTGCGTGAAGGTCACGGCGTCGGCCGTGACCCCCTCCTTGGCGCTGGCCTGCGTGCTCGTGAAGCACAGACACAGTGCGGCAAGTAAAAAGTGAAAGCGTGTTTTCTGCATGGCTGTCTCCATATATTTTTCAAGGGCGGGAAAGTGAGAATGGGCAGCAGGCGGCTGAATGCCTCAATGCTTGCCCAGGTAGGCTTCACGTACAGACGGGTCGTCCAGCATGGCGCGTGCATTGCCTGAGGCGGTGAACTCCCCGGTCTTGAGCACATAGGCCCGGTCAGCCACCTTGAGGGCCTGATTCGCCATCTGCTCGACCAGCAGGATGGTCACGCCGCTTTGCCTGAGCGCGCGTATCACGCCGAATATTTCCTTGACGATCAGCGGCGCCAGGCCCAGCGAAGGCTCGTCAAGCAGCAGCAGCCGTGGCCGCGCCATCAGCGCCCGCGCAATGGCCAGCATCTGCTGCTCGCCGCCGCTCAGGGTGCCGGCCAGTTGCTGCTGGCGCTCGCGCAGGCGCGGAAAGGTGTTGAAATGCACCTCGATGTCCTGTTCGATGGACGGGTCCGACGCGGGCCGCAGGTAGGCACCCAGCAACAGGTTGTCGCGCACGCTCTGGTCGGCAAATACCTGCCGACCTTCAGGCGATTGCGAAATGCCGTGTGCCACACGATGGTGTGCCGCCATCCGGGTGATGTCGCGGCCTTCAAATTCGATGCTTCCCGCCAGCGCGGGCTCCAGCCCGGAGATGGCTTTCATCAGAGTGCTTTTGCCCGCGCCGTTGCCGCCTATGATGGTGACGACTTCGCCCGCCTTCACCTCCAGGCTGACGCCGCGCAAGGCTTCGATGGCACCGTAGTTCACGGTCAGGTTCTTGATCTTCAGCATGTTGGGGCTCGCTCAGGCGGGTTGAAGGCTTGCGGTCTCGTCGTCATCGTCAACGCCGAGGTAGGCGGTGATCACACGCGGGTTGCGCTGCACCTCGGCCGGCGCACCCTCGGCAATCCTGGTGCCATAGTCCAGCACCAGCACATGGTCAGACACTTCCATCACCAGATCCATGTGGTGCTCTATCAGCAGAACCGTCAGCCCCAGGTCCCTGATGCGGCCAATCAGTTGGGTCAGGTCCTGGGTTTCCTGTGGGTTCAGGCCGGCAGCCGGTTCGTCCAGCAGCAGCAGGCGTGGATGCGTGGCCAGCGCACGCGCCAGTTCCAGCCGGCGCTGAAGCCCATAGGGCAGGCTGCGCGCCTCGTCACTGGCACGCGCCAGCAGGCCGGTAAAGTCCAGCAGGCGCACGGCTTCCTTGCGCGCTTCGGCCTCTTCGCGGCGCGCCGCGGGCAGGCCCAGCAGGCTGGACCAGAAGCCGACCTTCAGGTGCGGGTGCAGGCCGGCCAGCACGTTGTCAAGCACACTCATGTGCGGGAACAGCTTCAGGTTCTGGAAGGTGCGGCCTATGCCCAGTGAACAGACGGCGCTTGCGCGCTGCTGCGTGATGTCCACACCGCAAAAAGTGATGCGCCCCCTGTCAGCCGCAATCACGCCCGACAGGATGTTGAGCAGCGTCGTCTTGCCCGCCCCATTGGGTCCAATCAGCGCATGCACATGGCCGGGCCGCAGTTCCAGGCTCACGTCATTGGTGGGCACCACGCCGCCATAGGCCTTGTACAGATTTTCGGCACGCAGCATCACGCCGGTTTCATCGCGTGCTGCAGCAAACTTTGGCGTCCATGCACCCTGTGGCGCTGGCAGCGGCTCAGAGGCCGACAGGCGCGGCCACCATCTGCGCGCACCTTTGGAAAAGGCCCCGGCCAGGCCCTCTGGCATGGCATACAGCGCAAACAGCAGCAGGGCACCATAACTGAAGTGCTGCAGGTGCGGCCAGCGCGCCAGAAAGGCATCGAGCAGTGTCAGCACCACCGCACCCAGCATGGGGCCATACCAGGACGGCCCGCCAAACAGCACGATCAGCAGCAGAAAGATCGACAGGTTGAAGGTGATGAAGTCGGAGTTGATGTACTGGTTCTGCTGCGCCAGCAGGGCACCTGCCAGCCCGCAGGTCACGGCGCTGATCACAAAGGCCAGCACTTTCATGCGGTAAACATTGATGCCGACACTTTCAGCCGCCACCTCGGCCGCCTGTACCGCCTGGAAGGCCCGGCCATACTTGCCTGACAGCAGCGTGCGCAGCAGCAGATGCGCTGCAAAGGCAAAGGCCAGCAGCAGCCAGGCCCATTCACGCGTGCCCAGCGTATGCCCCGCAAAGCTGGGCGGCACCACGCCGTAAATACCCTGCTGGCCACCAAAAACATCTTGCCATTCGGTCACGATTTTTTCGATCACGATGCCAAAACCTATGGTCACCATGGCAAGCGAGGGGCCCTTCACGCGCAACGAGGGCAGGGCGATCAGCACCCCGAACAGGCCCGCCACCACACCCGACGCAGCCAGCGCCAGCCAGGGGTTCCAGCCGCCTTTGGTGGTCAGCAGTGCAACGGTGTAGGCACCTGCTGCAAACAGGCCGGCATGGCCAAGCGACTTCTGCCCGCTCCAGCCCACCAGCACGTTCAGGCCGCAGGCCGCCAGGTAATAAAGCGCGGCCGTAAAAATGATCTTGAGGTAAAACTCGTTGCTCAGAAAAGCGGGCACCGCTGCGGCAAGCACGGCGGCAATGATGAGCCCAATGGTGTGCGGTTTCACGGCTCAGACTTTCTCAAAAGGTTTTTGCCCGAACAGGCCTTCAGGCTTGATGACCAGCACCAGAATGATCAGCGCAAAGATCGTGATCTCGCGCATCTCGGCCCGCCACAGACCCACCAGCGCCTCGACACAGCCCAGCAGAAAACCGCCGGCGATGCAGCCACGCGGGCTGGTCAGGCCGCCGACAATCGCCGCCGAAAAGGCCTTGAGCGAAATCGACAGGCCCATGAACACCGAGGCCGTGGTGATGGGCGCAATCAGCAGCCCGGCCAGCCCGGCCAGGCCTGACGACAGCACAAAGGCCAGCACCACCATGGCACCCACATTGATGCCCATCAGCGCCGCAGCCTGCCGGTTGGCCGCCACCGCACGTATCGCCTTGCCTATGCGGGTACGGCGCAGCACATGGTCAAGCGCCAGCATGACGATAGCCGTCACCACCAGCACCAGTATCTCTTGCGGGCGAATGCCCGCCCCGCCAATGCGGATCACGGCCTCGCCCAGTGGCGAGGGCATGGCCATCGAACCCGGCCCCCAGATCGCCAGCGCGGTGTTCTGCAAGATGATGCCAAAGCCTATGGTGCTCATGACCCAGGACATGCCGGCCGAGCCAAAAAACGGCCGCACCGCCGTGAAGTAAAGAAGCACGCCAAGCAGGCCCAGCACCGCCAGCGACACCAGCAGGGCCATGCCATAACTGGCCAGGCTCACGTCGGCACTGGTCAGCACGCCAGTCTGGCTTTTGCCCGAGATCAGCAGCAGCGTGCCTACGGCCACCAGCGAGCCGGCGACCAGAAATTCACCCTGACCGAAGTTCAGCGTTTTGGTGGTGGTATGGGTAATGCTGAAACCCAGCGCAACGAGGGCGTAAATACCCCCCAGCGCCAGGCCGCTCAGCATCAGGAGGGCCAGGAGGATGCGGCTGGCCGTGCCCCGCCAGGGCGGCGGGGCTGCAATCGTCTTGCTTTTGTATTACTTTTTCAGATCCGCAGGCGTCATGGCCTTGGTGATGGCATCGCTGTACGAAACAACCTTGCCGTCTTTCCAGCGTGCCAGGTTGAAGTCTGACACTGACAGGGCGTCATGGTCGGTCTTGCTGAAGGGCTTTTTGTAGAGCTTGATGATGCCCTGCGTGTCCGGCACGCCAGCGTCCAGCACAGCGGCGACCTTCTCGCCATCGGTGCTGCCGGCCTGTTTGATGGCGGCAGCCAGCAGCATCATCGAGTCATACGACTGGGCCGCAGCCACAAAGGTCGGCATTTGTGGATAACGCTCGCGCACACGGGCCGCCAGCGCCACGGCGCGCGGGTTGCTGTCTTCAGCCGTCGAGGTGGCAAAGATGATGTGCTCCGAGAGCTTCTTGCCGGCAATGTTGAGCAGCGGCGTGCTCATGTTGCCCCAGGTGCCCAGCGTCGTCGGGAAGTAGTTGATCTTTTCCATGCTGCGCAGCAACTGCGCATTGGCATCGGCCAGGCCATAGACCACCACCGTGTCGGCACCCGCATCACGGATCTTCGCAAGCTGCGAAGTCATGTCGGTGTCCTTGGGGCCAAATTTTTCGACCGCCACCGGCTGCGCGCCGTGCATGGCCAGCACCTCGGTCAGGTCCTTCACACCCTGCTGGCCAAAGCCGGTGGAGTCGGCGATAAAGGCAATCTTCTTGTTTTTGGTGGCCTTGACAGCATAGGCCAGCAGCAGCGCCACCTGCTCTCGGTCCACCATGGAGATGCGGAAAATATAGTTTTGCGACTCGCCAGCGTAGCGGCGTGTGATGTCGGTGGCGGTGGCCACGGGCACAATCACCGGGATTTTCTTTTGCTGCGGCAGATGCAGCCAGGCCAGCGCATTGCCCGAATTGGCGGGGCCCACCACAGCAATGACTTTTTCGCTGTCCAGCAGCTCGCTCATGTTCTGTATCGACTTGGGCGGCGCGCCAGTGTCGTCACGTATCACGCCCACCAGCTTGCGGCCCAGCAGGCCGCCCGCCTTGTTGATGTCGTCTATCGCCAGGTCAAAACCATGGCGTGCAGCAATGCCCAGCTCGGCCACTGCAGTGCCCGACTGGTCAGCATTGAAGCCGACCTTGATGTCCTGCGCCTGCGCCGGCGTGGCCAGGGTGTAGGCCGCTGTCAGCGCGGCTGCCAGCAGGCTGAGGGTGCGCGATTGAATCCACTGTTTGAACATGTTGCTTGTCTCCTGATTTGATTGTTGACGGATGGGGAAATTAAGAGTTTGAAACGGCACCTTGGCCCCTGATTTCTTCAAGCAGTTGCAGGGCGCGGTCAGTACGTACATCGTGTTCGCTGGCCATGCGTGTGGCAATCCTGTCGATCTCGTCGCCGCTAGCACCCGCCACCAGCGCGATATTGCGGGCGTGCAGCGCCATGTGTCCGCGCTGTATGCCTTCGGTGGCCAGTGCCCGCAAAGCGCCCATATTCTGGGCAAGGCCGACTGCAACAGCCACCTCGGCCAGTTCCTGGGCGGTTTCGACCTTCATGATGCGCAGCGAAAGCTGCGCCAGCGGATGTGTTTTGGTGGCACCGCCGACCAGGCCCACAGGCATGGGCATTTCAATCGTGCCTATCAATGCGCCTGATTTGTCTTTTTCCCAGGTCGTGAGGGAGGTGTAACTGCCACTGCGGCAGGCCCAGGCATGGGCACCGGCCTCCACCGCACGCCAGTCGTTGCCGGTGGCAACAATCACCGGGTCTATGCCATTCATGATGCCCTTGTTGTGCGTGGCGGCGCGGTAGGGGTCAATGGCGGCCAGTGTGTAGGCGTCCAGAATGCCCTCTATCACCTCCGCGCCGCTGCGTTCACTGGTCGTCAGCACCTCGGGCGTGACTCGCAGCCGGGCGCGTGCCAGCCGCAAGTCGGCCAGGTTGGACAGGATGCGCAGCCGAACCGTGCCGCCAGTGATCTTTTCAAGCAATGGCGAAACCGACTCGGCCATGGTGTTGACGGTATTGGCACCCATGGCGTCACGCACGTCAACAATCAGGTGCAGCACCACCATGGGGCCGCGCGCCGTGTCGGGGAAGACATGGACCTCGATGTCCTTGCAGCCACCCCCCAGGGCTATCAGCACCTTGTCGCGGCTGTTGGCCAGCGCAAGAATGTCCTCGCGCCGTCTCAAGAGGGCCTGGCGCGCGCCATACGGGTCGCTGGTGCCCAGCACCTGAACCTGCGCACGCATCAGCGGCTGGCTGCTTGATGTTTCAAAACCGCCGCACTCGCGTACCAGCTTGGCCATGAAAGATGCTGCAGCCACCACCGAAGGTTCTTCAACCACCATGGGCACCAGCACATCCTTGCCGTTGATCGTGAAGTTGCCAGCCACACCAAAAGGCAGCTCAAAGGTGCCGATGACGTTTTCAATCATGCCGTTGGCACGGTCAACACTCAGGGCACCAGGCTGCCCGAGCAGCGCCGCATCGGATGGGGCCAGGCCGGCAGCGCGCACCACATGCGCCAGCCGGTCCGCAGGGCTCAGGGCGCGAAAATTGGGAAGACGGGAATCAAGGGTCATGAATCTTTCCTTGGCAAGACACTGTTAGTACGATTGGGGTCACTGTATTCAATCTGTACCAGGTGATAAAGGTACAGTTTGACGGGACAGCAAGCGCCCCAGTTGTCGGACAGACCGCGTTCTGCGACAGTCACAGTACACCGGAACAGGAAAGCCCTTCATGCCCAGAACCCGCAAAAAAGCCCGTGACAGCGAAGCACCTTCCACCATTGCCGGTGCCCTTGCCGCATCCATAGAGCGGCAGATAAGCGAAGGCGCATTCAAGGCCGGCGAAAAGCTTCCCTCCCTGCGGGAACTGGCCGATCTGCATGCCTATGCAAAAAACACCGTGGTGGCCGCCTTCGAACTGCTGGTTGCGCGCGGCATTGTCGAGCCCAGGCGCGGCTCTGGTTACTATGTGCTGGAAGCCGCCGCGCCCAGGGCCGCAGAGGAAGAAGCCGGCTCGCTGGGCCGCGCCATGGACATCGTCTGGCTGATGCGCGAGCAACTCAAATGGGAAGCCGATCAGCTCAGTGTGGGCGACGGTTTTCCACCGGTCGAATGGCTGGCCGGCGCGCGGCTTGACAAGTTTCACCACAAGGTTGTGCGCACCGGGCTGGGCGCGCTGTTTCGTTACGGCAGCCGCTTTGGTTATGAGCCACTGCGCCATCACCTGGTGCGCAAGCTGGCAGACCTGGGCATAGGGGCTGAAGCGCGCCAGATTGTATTGACGCATGGTGCCAATGAGGCCATGGACATCGTGATCCGCTACTTTGTGCCGCCGGGCGGCACGGTGCTGACTGACGACCCTGGCTACTACCCGCTGTTTGGCAAGCTCAAGCTGGCCAGCGCCCGCATCATCGGCGTGCCGCGGCTGGCCGACGGGCCCGACCTGGAAGCACTTGAGCAACTGCTCATCACCCACAGGCCACGGCTGTTTTTTACCCAGTCGGTAGGCCACAACCCCACCGGCTCGGACATCAGCGCCGCCAAGGCCTTTCGTGTGCTGCAACTGGCTGAAAAATACGACCTGCTGCTGGTTGAAAACGACCCGCTGGCCGACTTCAAACCCATGTCCATGCCGCGGCTGTCAGCACTTGACCAGCTCAACCGCACCATCTACATCGGCAGCTTTTCCAAATCCTTTTCCGCCGCCCTGCGCGTGGGTTTTATCGCCTGCGGTGCCGACCTCGCCAGCGACCTGGCCGACCTGAAGGCACTGATTCATGTCAGCAGCTCCGAATACTGCGAGCGCACGGTAGATGTCATCCTCAGCGAAGGCCACTACCAGCGCCACCTGGCCAGGCTGCGTGACCGTATCACCGAGGCGACGGCCAAGGCGGTGCGCCTGTTTGAAGGCGTGGACGGCGAGATTTTCGCCAGGCCACCCCAAACCCTCTACCTCTGGGCCGCCCTGCCAGGCGTGGCCGATTCGCTCAAGCTCGCCCAGGAAATGCTGAGCGAAAAAATCGTTTCCGCACCCGGCAAGATATTTTGTGTGGACCCTTCACAAATATCAAAATGGTCACGCTTCAACGTAGGCGCAGTCATGGACCCGAGGTTTGCAAACCAGCTGCACAGGATTTTGGGCCGGCTTGGCTGATCCCGCTGCATAACTCCCTGCGGTCTGTGATCAGCCGGACTCGGGCGGTCTGCTGCCTTGTTTTTCTTGCCAACAGGCATTCTGTTGGCTGCAAAAAACGCCTTGCAGGCCATCCCTGGCAGGCACGCCTGAGAGAATTTGATAAGCGGCATCAAAAACCACCGGCTTTTGTGCAAATTAAAAATCCAAAATTACTTTTGTAGTCCTTCTCCGGTTATTGAAGTAGGAAACATCCCGATTGGATTCCCTGGTTTCTTGAATATTGCCCGTTGTGCTATGAAAATGTTTGAAAACTCGACCAGGCCAGCGATTTTAAAATGGAGCTAAGCTATTGATTTTTAAGTACTTATTGTGGTTTTGCATGGCGATGATAACACTATTGAAATCGTGAAATGGATTTATTGAATTTACCAAAAACCCCTTGACCAGGTGGCGTGTGCTGAAAATGACTTGCAATTATTTACGAAAAAGAGCGATAAAATTGTTTTTGCAACACCAGTTACAGTTTTTGGCGTCATTTCACGCTCGCTTCAATTCTGAAAAATATTTCAGATCAGGAAATAAATAATGGCCTGATCAATGAATTAAAATTTATAACTAATTTCTAAAAAAAGTCGTATATAACCATTAACACACGACC
>JAZKIK010000725.1:11761-21129 GCA_040384925.1 Pseudomonadota bacterium
ACACGATTGCTGCAAGCACTTTGTCTGATACTTTTAACGGCACCTATGATGCTGTTTCAGGTGTGGATACATTCAACGACAACGATAATCTCGATGGCAAGCAAGGGATTGATACCTTGAATATCAGCCATTTTTTAAATGTTGCCATCACGCCGCCTGACGCCCTTTGGGGTGGTATTAAAAATATCGAAAAAATTGTCATTGAAACAACGGGTGATGGTGCGCAAACCATTACCACGGGTACGGCGTTTGAGGCAGCATTCGCACAGGCAGGTGTGGATTTGACGACAACGACCAGCGGTGCAGGTGCGATTGACATCACCATGAGTTCGTTTACTGGCACTGCAACACTCGCAACAACGTCCGGCGCTGGTGCCCAGTCTATTTTTACTGGCTCGAATATTTCCAATGTAACAGCCATATCCGCTGCAGGCGCTTTGAATATCAAAGGCATCGGTCTTGCAACGGTATCGGCAAAAACCACTGGCGCAGGTGCGCAGACTATTGGTGATGGCAGCGGCAATGGTGCAAATCTTGTCAATGTGACAGCCATATCTGCGGGCGGTGACCAGACTGTGGTGAGCACCAGTACAAGCGCTGTCAAAGTGGATGCAAGCTCTGATGCAGGCAAGCAAAACATCACAACGGGCATCGGCTCCGATGTGATAACAGCGACGACAACGGCCGCAATCAATTCAATCATCACGAATGCAGGCAACGATAAAGTCATTGTTCTTGCCACGTCTGCGGGCTCCTACACCATCGATGGCGGTACAGGCAATGATTCAATCTATGGCGGTGCCGGAACTGATGCGCTGATCGGCGGCACGGGTAATGATATTTTGAATGGCGGTGCAGGTGCCGATCACATGACCGGCGGCGATGGATCGGACAACTACTACGTTGAGAGAGCCAGCGACATAGTCAGCGAAACCAATGCTGCAGCCAGCATAGGCGGCACCGACACCGTGTACAGCACCTTGAGCGCCTACACCCTGACCAGCAATGTCGAGCGCGGTGTCATCAAGAGCAGCGGCGCAGCCGACCTGACTGGCAATGCGCTGGACAACAGCCTGTATGGTGGCGATGGCGACAACGTGCTTTCAGGCCAGGCGGGCAATGACTATCTCAACGGCGGTGCAGGCAAGGACAAAATGGTAGGCGGGCAGGGCGCTGACACCATGGTCGGTGGTGACGGCAACGACGCTTATTACGTCGAAAACGCCGGTGATGTGGTGACCGAAACCCAGGCAAATACTGCTGTCGGTGGCACCGACACCTTGTACAGCTATCTGGCGGCCTTCACTCTGAGCAGCAATGTCGAGCGTGGTGTCATCAACACCAGTGGCGCGGCCAACCTGACGGGCAATGAACTGGACAACAGCCTGTATGGCAATACCGACGCCAACAAATTGACAGGCGCTGCAGGCAATGACTACCTGAGCGGTGCTGCTGGTGACGACATCCTGCTGGGCGGTGCGGGTTTGGACAAACTGCTGGGAGGCACAGGCGCAGACAGGCTGACGGGCGGCCTGGACGGCGACACCTTTGTGATCGATTCAGGCGGTGGCCGTGATGTGATTACCGACTTTTCATTCATCGAGGGTGACAAGATCAGCCTGCGCAGCAACCTCAACGGCTCGGGCATCACCGACGGCGCGACTGCGCTGGCGCATGTGAATGACGTTGACGGCAAGGCCGTGCTGGACATGGGTGATGGCAATATAGTGATTTTGCTGGGTGTGCAGACCGCTGAGCTGAGTGCGTCGGACTTCGCCATCTTTTGATTGAAGGCTGCCCCAACTGTCCTCAATATCCAAAATCACTACTGATTTGATAGTCACTGACGCCCGAAATCATTGAGCAAAAGCCCGGTTTGATTCAAATGCAGGTAACTACCAAGCCCGACGAGCGGAGCTGACCCTTCTTGCTCCCTCTCCCAAAGGGAGAGGGAGTAAAACCGACTGGTTTTGAACGGCATACCAGCCCGTCGATAATCAGCAAACTCCGCCAACAGAGGACCCCGCCATGACCAGCCGCTACCTCGACCCCAAAATTGACCTGGCTTTCAAACGTGTGTTTGGTGAACACGCCAATCTGCTCAAAAGTTTTTTGAATGCCCTGCTGCCGCTGCCCGATGACGGCCTGATTGAAAGTCTGGAGTATCTTGCCGCCGAACAGGCCCCGGAAATACCTGGTTTGCTCAAGAACTCCATCGTTGATGTCAAATGCAAGGACAGCCAGGGTCGCACCTTTATTGTTGAAATGCAGATGCTTTGGACCCCGTCCTTTGAAAACCGCATTGTTTTTGGTGCCTCCCAGGCCTACGTCAAACAGTTGAAAGCAGGCCATCGTTATGCCGAGTTGCAACCCGTGTACGCGCTGGCACTGCTCAACGACGTGTTTGACCGCATCACACCCGAGTACTACCACCACTACAAAATCGTCAACACCACCAACCCCGAGGAAACCCTCAAGGGCCTGGAGTTTGTATTCATCGAGTTGCCAAAATTCAAACCTGAAAATTCGGCAGCCCGCAAGATGCAGGTGTTGTGGCTGCGTTTTCTAAGCGAAGTAGGGCAGGACAACCGCGAGCTGGACGCAAAAATGAAGGCCGACGCAGCCACCGAGGCTGACATTGCCGATGCGCTGGAACTGGTCGAAGTAGCCGCTTTTACCGAAGAGGAGTTGAACTGGTATCAGGCCAGCATGGACAGGGTGCGGGTCGAATGGGCTTACCGGGAGGATGCCGAGGCCGTGGGGGAGGCGAGGGGTCTGGCAAAAGGTAAGGCAGAAGGTATCGCTGAAGGCCAGGCCCAACTGGTGCGCACCATGTCAGCCAAGGGCATGCAGGCCGAACAGATCAGCCAGATGACGCAATTGCCTGTGCACGTGGTGCTTCAGATGCTCTCGTCCCTTTAGGCTCCAGGCCGTGCATGGGCATGACAAACAAGCCCATCTCAATACATCCCGTCCACCATCCCCCCACCAGCCGCAAGCACCATCACCACCAGCAGCCCGCCTTGCGGCCCAGGCCGGGCGTGGATGGTGCCGCCGTGTGAGGCGATGGCGCGGCGGGCTATGGCCAGGCCCAGGCCGGTGCCGGGGCTGCTGTTTTCCAGGCGTTTGAAGGGCTCAAAAATGGTTTCGCAGTATTCGGCGGGCACACCTGGCCCCTGGTCCTGCACGCTGACTTCAAGTTTCTGGCTGGCTGCTTGCGCCCCGTCAGGCGCTTGCACCAGTCGCACGCTTATCTCGACTGAAGTACCTTCTGCCGTGTATTTGACGGCGTTGCGAACCACGTTTTCAAAAGCGCGGTAAATCAGTTCGCCATCCACCTTTGCCACAAATTGCACATCGGTCTGCAACACCACGCTGCAGTTGCGCACGCTGGCCTCAAACGAGGCGTCGTGCGCAATGGCCGTCAGCAGTTCCACCACATCCAGCGCTTCGCGTGGCGAGTGGGGCGAGCCGGCCTCCAGCCGGTGCAGGGTCAGCAGCTCTTCAATCAGCGCGTCCATGCGGCCGGTTTCGGCCTCTATGCGCCCGAGCATATTGCCCAGCAGGGCCGGGTTCTGCTGCAGCAGTCCAATCGCCGCCTGCATGCGTGCCAGGGGTGAACGCAGCTCGTGCGACACATCATGAAACAGCTGCTGCCGCTGCCGGGTCAGTTGCTGCAGGCGCGCTGCCATGTTGTCGAATTCACCGGCCAGGTCCACAATCTCGTCGCGCCGCTGGCCCATCAGCGGCAGCACCCTGGTGTCAAACTGCGCATTGGCGGCACGCCGCAAGGCCCAGCGCAGATGGTGCAGCGGCCGTGACAGATACCAGGCCAGGCCCATGCTGAACAAAAAGCTGAACACCAGGGCAAACACAAACGGTGGCAAAGGCCCTTTGTCATTGCCGTCTGGCGGGCGTTGGCCGGACAGGTGCAGAAAAAGAAAGCCGCAGGCAAACGAAAACATCATCGCCAGCCAGAGCGAAAAAAACAGCTTCCAGAACAGGCGGCTGCTAGGGAGTTTCATGGGGCTGATACGCGTCAGTCGCTGAGCAACTGGTAACCCATGCCGCGCACACCCAGAATCCATGACTGATGGTCAGGCCGCGGGCCCAGCTTTTGCCGGATGCTGCTGATGTGCACGTCAATGCGCCGCTCAAACGGTGCCAGGGGCCGGCCAAACACGTGTTTTGACAAGTCCTGCTTGCTGACCAGCCGGCCCATCTGCCGCGCCAGCACCTCCAGCATGCTGAACTCGGTGCCCGTCAGCTCCAGCCGCTGGCTCTGCCACACAGCCTGCCTGCGGCCCGGCCACAGTTCCAGCCCGCCAGCCTTGACGTAGTTGGCTGCCGTCTGGCTGTCGTCGGCCGGCACTCTGGCGCGCCGCAGGATGGCGCGCAGCCGGGCCACCAGCTCACCGGGCGAGCAGGGTTTGGGCACATAGTCGTCAGCGCCCATTTCCAGGCCCACAATGCGGTCAATATTGTCACCACGCGCGGTCAGCATGATGACGGGCACCTGGCTGCTGGCGCGTATGCGGCGCAAGGCCTCCATGCCGCTCAGCCGCGGCATCATCACGTCAAGCACCACAATGTCAAAGCGGCCGCCCAGCGCCTGGGTTACACCGGTTTCGCCGTCATGCACAGCTTCTGCGGCAAAACCTTCCTCACGCAGGTATTGCACCAGCAGGGCACACAGCTCGGTGTCGTCGTCAACCAAAAGTACAGGGATCATGGTCTGCAGTATGCCGCCGCCCGGCCATAAAACCAGCCCCAGACCCGTGCCCGACACCGGGTTTTACCCATCTTGACACAGCCATACACCAGCCAACACCTGACTGCCTAGTATCAGGTCCATGGATGCCCATCGGCATTTTGGAGCTGAAAATTGCATGCAAAAACTGATTCGGAGGGAATCAAAAAACGGTGGGGCAGGCGTCTTTTGGGATTGACGCTGGTGCTGGCCCTGGCCGCCTGCGCCACGCAGCCGGCCTATCAGGCCCCGGGCGTGAGCCTGCCCGCCGCCTGGCAGGCACCCCAGCCACACAGCGGCGAGCGTGAACAGCTGGCCGACTGGTGGGCACGCTTTGAAGACCCGGTGTTGTCACGCCTGATCACCCTGGCCGAAGACGACAGCCCGACGCTGGCCCAGGCCATTGCCCGCATTGATGGTGCCCGCGCCGCCCTGTCAAGCAGCAGCGCAGCGGCCAGCCCGGCCCTGACTGGCAGCGCCAGCCTGAGCCGGGCGCGGCAAACGCAGCAGGGCGCAGGCAGTGAAACCACAAGCAGCCGCAGCGCCGGGCTAGATGCCTCGTGGGAGCTGGACCTGTTTGGCAAGCTGCGCAAAAGCCGTGAGGCGGCCCAGGCGCGTATTGATGCCCGGCTGGACGACTGGCACGATGCGCGCGTCTCCCTGGCCGCCGAAGTGGCCGACGTGTATGTACAGTTTTTAAGCTGCCGTCTGCTGGCTCAGGCGTATGAGGCTGAAGCGCAGTCACAAACCGAAACCGGGCGTGTGACCCTGGCGTCCATCAAGGCTGGTTTTACCGCCAGCAGCGAGGCCGATCTGGCCGAAGCCAGCGCCGCCAATGCCAACGCCACCGCGATTGTGCAGCGCACCGAATGTGAGCTGCTGCTCAAGTCCCTGGTCGCGCTGACCGGGCTGGACGAAACCGGTTTGCGGCTGATGCTGGGCGCGCAGCAACCCGCACTGAAAGAACCAGCAGGCATCAAGGTCGTCGGGGTGCCCAGCAATCTGCTGCGCCAGCGCCCCGACCTGGCCGCCAGTGAACGCGCCGTGGCAGCCGCCTACGCAGACATTGGGCAGGCCGAAGCCGGGCGTTACCCCAGCTTGACTTTGAGCGGCACGATTGCGCTGTCGGCATCCAGCCTGGCGGCGTCGGCTACCAGCTGGTCATTTGGCCCCAGCCTGGTATTGCCGCTACTGGATGGCGGCAAAAACAAGGCCGCCCTTGCATCGGCGCAAGCCACCTATGACGAAGCACTGGCCAGTTACCGCAGCACCGTGCGCAGCGCTGTCAAGGAAGTTGAGCAGGCCTTGCTGAACCTTGATGGTGCGGCGCGCCGCAGTGAAGACGCACTGCGCGCAGCAAGCGCATACCGGCGCTATTTTGAATCGACTGAAAAGAACTGGCGCGCCGGCAACATCAATCTGTTGACGCTGGAAGAAGCCCGCCGCTCGGCCATTTCAGCCGAGAGCGCTTTGATCACACTGCAGCGCGACCGCCTGCGCTACTGGATTGCGCTTTACAAGGCCCTGGGCGGCGGCTGGTCGCTTGACCGCGAAACACCCGTGCCAGCCACTGCCAGCCCTGCCCCCGCAGGCCAGAAAAGAACCGCACCAGCGGCACCCGTCAGCGACACGCAGGCCAGCCTTCAGCCCACCATTTACATGACTCAAGGAGTTTTCCAGTGAAAACACTTTTTAAAAACAGGTTTGCCCTGATGACTGCCGCGCAGATTGCCTTTCTGGTCACCGCCATCCTGGCGGTGCTGGCCTGGTGGGTGCAGTCGGCCTTGCCAATCGCTTCAGCCAGTGAAACAAGTGAGGAAAAAACCAGCGCAGCTGTCGCACTCAGTGTGGAGCTGACCAGCCCCAGCACACAAAGCTGGCCCCGGCAGGTGCTGGCCAGCGGTGCACTCGCGCCCTGGCAGGAAGCCGTGGTCAGCAGCGAAACCGGCAGCCTGCGCATCAGCGAAGTGATGGTTGATGTGGGCAGCACCGTCAAACGCGGCCAGCTGATGGCGCGCCTGGCTGATGCATCGATCCAGGCCGACCTGCGCAAGCAGGACGCAGCCGTCGAGCAGGCAAAACTCAATCTGACGCAGGCAACAAACAATCTGCAGCGCGCGCAGGCAGCAGCGGGCAGTGGTGCCCTGTCGAGCCAGAAGAGTGACGAATATGTGATTGACGAAGCCCTCAAGCGCGCAGCACTCGCCTCTGCCGAAGCTGACCAGCAAAACACCCGCATTCAGCTGGCGCAGACCCGCATCGTCGCGGTGGACGACGGTGTGGTGTCTTCGCGCAGCGCCGTGCTCGGCAATGTGGTGGCAGCGGGCACCGAGCTGTTCCGGCTGCTCAGGCAGGGGCGCATTGAATGGCGGGCCGAGCTGGACGCCCAGCAACTCGCATACATCAAAGCCGGCCAGACTGCGCGCCTGGTATTGCCCGGCGGCCAGCAGCTTACCGGCACCGTGCGGCTGGTGGCCCCGACGCTCAATACCAGCACCGGGCGGGCGCTGGTTTACATCAGTGTTGCTGCAAACAGCGGCGCACAGTCCGGCATGTTTGCCAGCGGCACGATTGAGCTGGAGCAGATACCGGCACTGACCTTGCCGCAATCTGCCATTGTGCTGCGTGATGGCCGCAGTGACGTATATGTGCTGGCCGAAGGCGGCGGCAACAAGGTCAGCCGCCGCACCGTGGTCACCGGCCGCAGGGTGGGCGACAGGGTCGAGCTGCTGTCTGGCCTGGATGCAAAGGCGCAAGTGGTTGTCAGCGGCGGGGCTTTTCTGTCTGAAGGCGCACGGGTACAGGTCACAAAAGCCGGTGAAAAGGGAGCCGGCGCATGAACTTTTCAGCCTGGTCCATACGCAACCCGGTGCCATCCATACTGCTGTTTGTATTGCTGACAGTGGTGGGCATCCTGAGTTTTCAGAAACTGCAGATCCAGGACTTTCCCGACATGGATCTGCCCACGATCCAGATATCTGCTGCGCTGGAAGGCGCGGCCCCGTCCCAGCTTGAAACCGAGGTCGCCCGCAAGATAGAAGACAAACTGACCTCGCTCAGCCTGCTTGACCACATCACCACCACCATTACCGATGGTGCGGTCAGCATCAACGTGTCTTTCGAGCTTGAAAAAGACGCCGAAGCCGCCCTCAGTGAAGTGCGCAATGCGGTGGACAGCGCCCGCGCCGACCTGCCGGCCGACATGTCCGCACCTACGGTATCCAAAAACACCATGGCCAATTCGGCCATGCTGACATTTACCGCTGCCTCCAGCACACTCGACGAGCAGGACCTGTCATGGTTTGTGGACAACGACCTGAGCAAGGCACTGCTGTCCGTCAAGGGTGTGGCCTCCATCAAACGTATAGGCGGCATTGACCGCGAAATGCATATCGAGCTCGACGCCGCACTGATGGCCGGCCTGGGCATCAGCCCGGCATCGGTGTCAGCGCAGCTCAAGGCCGCACAAAAAGACAGCTCAGGCGGCCAGGCCGACCTGGGCGGCCAGCGCCAGTCAACCCGCACCCTGGGTGCAGTGGCCTCGCCCGAAGCACTGGCTGCCTTCAGCATTGCGCTGACAGATGGCCGTTATGTACGGCTCGACCAGATCGCCCGCATCAGTGACAGCCATGCCGAGCGCAGCAGCCTGGCGTATATCAATGGCAAACCGGTAGTCGGTGTGCAACTGACCCGTTCACGCGGGTACTCGGACGTGACGGTGGCCGGTGAAGTGCGCGCCGCGCTTGAAAAATTCAACAAAGCCCACCCTGAAGTGCAACTGAAAGAAGTCAGCAACACCGTGCAGCCGATTGAAGACAACTACGAAGGCTCCATCCACCTGCTGCTTGAAGGTGCCTTGCTGGCCGTGCTGGTGGTGTGGTGGTTTCTGCGCGACTGGCGCTCCACCCTGGTGGCTGCGGCTGCCTTGCCGCTGTCCATCATTCCGACCTTTGGATTTATGTACCTGGCGGGTTTTACGCTGAACACCGTCACCTTGCTGTCCCTGGCATTGGTGGTCGGCATTCTGGTGGACGACGCCATTGTCGAGGTGGAAAACATCGCCCGCCATCTGCGCATGGGCAAAACGCCTTACCAGGCGGCCATGGAAGCCGCTGACGAAATCGGCCTGGCCGTGATTGCCACCACCTTTACCCTGGTGGCGGTGTTTTTGCCAACCGCCTTCATGTCAGGCGTGGTGGGGCGCATCTTCAGGCAGTTTGGCGTTACCGCATCAGTGGCCGTGCTGGCCTCCCTGCTGGTGGCGCGGCTGCTGACACCCATGATGGCTGCCTACCTGCTTAAAAACGCGCCTGTGGCAGAAGAAGAAAAAGACAGCGCCTTCATGAGCCGCTACATGGGCTGGGCCAGGCGCTGCCTCAAATACCGCAAGACCACCGTCGTTGCAGCAAGCGTGTTTTTGCTGCTGTCGCTGGCCATGATTCCCTTGCTTCCAAGCGGCTTTTTGCCCTCGCAGGACAACGGCCAGACCCGCATCAGCCTGGAACTGGCACCCGGCAGCACGCTGGAGCAAACCCGCCAGGCCAGCGCCAAAGCGTCCGAATTGCTGCTGGGCCTGCCCGAAGTCAAAAGTGTGTTTGCCGCCGTGGGCAGCTCCACC
>JAZKIK010000726.1:0-3748 GCA_040384925.1 Pseudomonadota bacterium
GGCAAACCGCATGAAGGCCTGCGCTGCATGTTTCACATGATGAACGAGGCGCGTATTGGTGTGGGCATGGCGGCGACCATGCTGGGCATGGCTGGTTACCACGCCAGCCTGGATTACGCCAAAAACCGTCCACAGGGCAGGCCGGTTGGGGTGGGTGGCAAGGATTCTGCGCAGCCGCAGATCCGGATCATTGAACACGCCGACGTCAAACGCATGTTGCTGGCACAAAAATCCTATTGTGAAGGCGCGCTGGCGCTGGAGCTCTATTGCGCCCGTCTGGTGGACGAACACCATACCGGCGAAGCCCAGGCTGCTGATGATGCCCGGCTGCTGCTTGAAGTGCTGACGCCCATCGCCAAAAGCTGGCCCAGCGAATGGTGTCTGGAGGCCAATTCGCTGGCGATACAGGTGCATGGCGGTTATGGTTATACGCGGGATTTTCCGGTGGAGCAGTACTGGCGCGATAACCGTCTGAACATGATTCATGAAGGTACACACGGCATTCAGGGCCTTGATCTGCTGGGTCGCAAGGTTTTGATGGAAGGGGGCAGGGGGCTTTCTTTGCTGGCTGAACGCATCAATGCCACGATTGAAAAAGCCATTCAGGTGCCAGAACTGGCCGCGCACGCCAATGCGCTGGGCAATGCCTTGCAGCGTGTGGGCAGCGCCACCAAAGCCGCCTGGGCCACCGGCAAACCCAATGATGCACTGGCCAATGCCGTGCCCTACATGCAGGGTTTTGGTCACACGGTGCTGGCCTGGATCTGGCTGGACGTGGCTTTGGCCACGCTCGCGGAGACTGCCAATGACGCTAGCAAATCAGTAGCTTCTGCTGCAGGCCGATTGGGTGCAATGCGGTATTTTTATCACTATGAACTGCCTAAAATCGGTGCCTGGCTCAAAGTGGTCGAAACCCGCGACCAAACCTGTGCCGATTTGCCTGAGGAGGCCTTTTAATGTCTTTTTTCAAACCACTGAGCGAGCCATCGAGCAACAAATCTATCGCCAGGCTACACAAAATCATCTGGATTCTTATCTACGGTGGTCTTTTGACTGCGACGCTGGGCTTTTTTGTGCAAAAAAGTGACGATGCCATTGGCTGGTCCATGGTGGCGTGTGGCGGGCTGGTCGCTGTGGCTGGTTTTGCGCTGATTTATGTACGCTCGACCATGAAGGTGGACTGAAGCTCTGATCCGCCTCTGAAGTCGCCATCAGGACAAGTGCGCCCGGGGCTGCCAGGGTTATTGTGTTTTACTCGATATTCGCAGACAGACAGGCTTTCCTGATCTGCCAGAGCAAGCCCATCACCCGCAAGCCGGTCCTGGCGTACGCCCGCCCGGCGCTGACCATGAACTACAAGGAGACAATCCATGACCCGTACCATTCAACAACTTTTTGATCTGACCGGCAAAACCGCACTTGTCACAGGCGGCTCGCGCGGGCTGGGCCTGCAAATGGCCCAGGCGCTCGGTGAAGCCGGTGCCAGGGTCATCATCAGCTCACGCAAGGAAAGTGACCTGATCGAGTCTGCAGCCGAGCTGAAAGCCCTTGGCATCGACGCCGACTGGATTGCCGCTGACGCATCCAAGGAAAGCGAAATTCGCGCGCTGGCTGACGAAGCCATCAAACGCCTTGGCCATATTGATATTCTGGTCAACAACGCCGGTGCCGCCTGGGGCGCTCCTGCCGAAGACCACCCGGTTGACGCCTGGGACAAGGTCATGAACCTCAATATCCGGGGTTATTTCATTTTGAGCCAGCACATCGCCAAATTGAGCATGATTCCGCGCAAGTCAGGCCGCATCATCAATCTGGCCTCGATTGCCGGCCTGGGCGGCAACCCGCGTGGCATGAACACCGTGGCCTACAACACCTCCAAAGGCGCAGTCGTCAACTTCACCCGTGCCCTGGGCTGCGAGTGGGGCGCGCACAACATCACCGTCAATGCCATCTGCCCAGGTTTTTTTCCCAGCAAGATGACCATGGGCACCCTGAAAGCCATGGGCGAAGACAAACTCGCAGCCCACGCTCCGCTGGGACGCCTGGGCGATGATGAAGACCTTAAAGGCCTGTGCGTTTTGTATGCCTCAGACGCAGGCAAACACATTACCGGCCAGTGGATGGCGGTGGATGGTGGCGTAAGTGTAGTAACAGGGGGGTGATCACGATGTCAGAGCTTGATTTCGGCGCCGACATCCCGTTTGTCAAGCACCTCGGTTTTGTACTGGAGTTGTTTGAAGGCGGGCAGTCAAAGATTTCATACACGCCGAAACCCGAGCATCTGAACTCTTTTGCCGTGACCCACGGCGGTGCCGTCATGACGTTGATGGATGTGACCATGGCGGTGGCGGCGCGCAGTGTGCAAAAAGACCTGGGGGTGGTGACCATAGAGATGAAAACCAGCTTCATGAAACCCTCGCCCGGCGACGGCAGCAAGCTGACAGGGCAGGGGCGGCTGATTCACCGCACCGCCACGCTGGCTTTTACCGAAGCCACGCTGTATGACGCCCAGGGCAATGCCTGCGCCCATGCAACCGGCACCTTCAAGTTTGTCAAACCAATGGCCGCGAGGGTCAAAAGCGCAGACGGCCTGAGTCAGGCTGACACATCTGCCGGTCAAACTGCCCTGGGCCGGATTTCGACGGATTAATCGTTTTTGAAGCGGGCAGAAAACCCGCAAGACTGTTTGTGCCGCCCAAAAGTCAAGGCTGCCCAATAATCAATGTCCAGACGAATTTAAAGGAGACTCCATGCCACTCAACCAGCAAGTCCTGCTAGACAAGCGCCCAACTGGCGAAGCCGTAGCCAGCAACTTCAAACTCACCAGCAGCGAAACCCCAGCCCTGCAAGACGGTCAGGTGCTGGTGCAACACCATTTTTTAAGCCTTGACCCCTATATGCGCGGCCGCATGAATGACAGCAAAAGTTACGCTGTTCCGCAGGCGCTGGGTCAGGTCATGGGCGGTGGTACGGCGGGCGAGGTGATTGAAAGCCGCTCGCCCAAGTTTCAAGTGGGTGACAAGGTGGTTGGCATGGGCGGCTGGCAGCAATACAGCGTCGTCAATGCCGAGCAAACCGGCGCCTTGCGCAAGGTTGCCACCACACATGTACCGCTTTCACATTACCTCGGTGCCGTCGGCATGCCGGGTGTTACGGCCTGGTACGGTCTGGTCAAAATCATTGAGCCACAGGCTGGCCAGACCATGGTGGTCAGTGCTGCAACAGGCGCAGTTGGCAGTGCATTTGCCGCCTTGTCAAAAGCCCGTGGCTGCCTTACCGTAGGCATTGCTGGTGGACCGGATAAATGTAAATACGCGGTCGAAGAACTTGGCTTTGATGCCTGTGTTGACTACAAACTGCATAAAGACGCAGCATCCCTGTCTGCAGCGCTCAAGGAAGCCTGCCCGAACGGCATTGATGGTTATTTTGAAAATGTAGGCGGCATGGTGCTGGACGCCGTGTTGCCGCGCATGAATGATTTTGGCCGCATCGCCCTGTGCGGCATGATTGCCGGTTATGACGGCAAACCGCTGCCGATTAGCTATCCGGCGCTGATTTTGATGAGCCGCCTGAAGATACAGGGATTTATCGTCAGCGAACACATGGAAGTCTGGCCCGAGGCCCTCAAGGAGCTGGGCACACTGGTCGGCACCGGCAAACTCAGGCCGCGTGAAACCGTGGCGCAAGGCATTGAGGCCGCGCCTGAGGCTTTTCTGGGTCTGCTCAAAGGCCGTAATTTCGGCAAGCA
>JAZKIK010000726.1:3758-5944 GCA_040384925.1 Pseudomonadota bacterium
GGTTTTGAATAACTAAAGGAGACCACCATGAGCGAGCTGATTCTTCACCACTATCCCATGTCGCCGTTTGCAGAAAAAGCCAGGCTGATTCTGGGCTACAAAAAACTGCCTTGGAAGTCAGTCATTGTTCCCTCGATCAGCCCCAAGCCCGACGTCGTCGCGCTGACGGGTGGTTACCGCAAAACCCCTGTTCTGCAGATCGGTGCGGACATTTATTGCGATACGGCCCTGATTGCCGATGTGCTTGAACATCTGCAGCCAGAGCCCAGCCTCTACCCCGAACCTAGCAAGGGTATGGGCCGCACCCTGGCCCACTGGGCTGACAACACACTGTTCTGGACGGCCATGGCCTTCAACACACAGCCAAAAGGTTACGCCCAGCTGTTTGCCAACGCACCGCCCGAAGCCGCCAGGGCTTTTGGTGAAGACCGCCGTGCCATGAGCGCAGGTCAAGCGCGACTGCGCCCGTCCGATGCCACTGCCGCCTACAAGTCCTACTTGCGCCGCATTTCAGACATGCTGGACGACTGGCCGTTTTTACTCGGTGAGGTGCCCGGCATTGCCGACTTTGCCATGTACCACCCGCTGTGGTTTACGCGCACACAAACTCCGGTGCTGGCCGATGTGTTCAACAACACACCCGCCGTGCTTGAGTGGATGGACCGCATGGCCGCGATTGGCCATGGCGAGGTGACCAGGTCTGGTGCCGCCGAGGCGATTGCCATCGCCGCCGCAACCACACCAGCCGCCTTGCATGACGACACTTTTCAGGATGACCACGGCATTGCCTTGGGCAGCCTTGTGACAGTCAGCGGTGAAAGTTTTGGCCCTGAACCAACAGAAGGTGAACTTGTAGCTGCCACCCGTATGCACTTCACCCTGCGCCGCACTGATGAACGTGCGGGTACCGTCCATGTGCATTTCCCGCGTATCGGTTATGTGCTGAAGGCGGTTGCGGCGGCATGAGTGGCGCTGAACACAAGATCCGTTGGCGCTTTTTGTCCTTTGACGATCTGACAAAACTGGAGTTGTACGAGCTTCTGCAGCTTCGCAGCGAAGTTTTTGTGGTCGAGCAGGCCTGTGTTTTTCAGGACATGGATGGCGCTGACACCACAGCCATGCATTTGCTGGGCACGGTTGATGGGCAGCTGTCAGCCTATGCCCGCTGTTTTGCAGCCGGTGAAAAATTTGCCGAAGCCAGCATTGGCCGTGTGATTACCCGCAACACCCTGCGTGGCGGCGGTGCTGGCCATGTGCTGATACGAGAGTCGATTCAGCAAATGCTTCACCACTGGGGCCCGCAGGCCATACGTATAGGTGCCCAGGCGCGGCTTGAAAAGTTTTATATGCAGCATGGTTTTGTCGATGCCGGTGTGCCCTATATCGAAGACGGCATTCCCCACATCGAAATGCTGCGCCCGGCTTGAACCCCTGAAAGAACAATACAAATGATCACTGATTTCAAAGGCAAAACAGCCGTTTTGACAGGCGCAGGCTCGGGTTTTGGCCTCGAATGTGCGCGAATTGGCGCCAGCCTGGGCATGAACCTCGTGCTGGTTGATGTGCAGCAGGATGCACTTGACGCCGCAGCAAAAGAAGTAAGCGCCCTGGGCGTGCAGGTGCTGGCCCGCAAGGTCGATGTGTCGAACGCCGAACAGATGGAAGCCCTGGGCCAGGCCGTGATGGAGCGTTTTGGTGCGCCGCATTTTGTTTTCAACAACGCAGGTGTCGGTTCAGGCGGCCTGATCTGGGAAAACTCCGTCAAGGACTGGGAGTGGGTGCTGGGCGTCAACCTCATGGGTGTCGTGCACGGCCTGCGGGTGTTTACACCCATGATGCTCGAAGCCGCCAAAAAAGACCCCGCCTGGCAAGGCCACATCGTCAACACCGCCAGCATGGCCGGCCTGCTCAACCCGCCCAATATGGGTGTGTACAACGTCAGCAAACATGCAGTGGTGTCATTAAGCGAAACGCTTTATCAGGACCTGGCACTGGTGACTGACCAGATCGGTGCATCGGTCTTGTGCCCGTTTTTTGTCGCCACCGGCATCAGCCAGAGCCACAGAAACCGCCCGACTGCGCTGGATGATGAAAAACCAAGCCGCAGCCAGATGATTCAGCAGGCCATGACCGGCAAGGCCGTTGATTCAGGCAAGGTCAGCGCCGCAAACGTTGCCCAACTGGTG
>JAZKIK010000727.1:0-10286 GCA_040384925.1 Pseudomonadota bacterium
CCATCTTGATGGTGGCGCGGCCAATGACCAGTTGCGCGGAGACCTGGGCAATGACACACTCATCGGTGGTGACGGCAATGACACCCTGTATGGCGACGCCGGCAATGACATGCTGACAGGCGGCCTGGGTGTCGACACGTTTAAAATATCCTACGTCTATACCGTCACCAACAGCACGTACGCTCCCGGCATCGACACTTTGCTGGACTTCAGCGCGGGCAGTGCGGGTGACCAGATTGACCTGACCCTTTATTACTCCACAAGCACCAATGCCCGGAACTTTGGCGCTGCAACCAATCTTTTTGCCGATGGTTATGCGCGCCTGACACAGGCTGGCGCAGACACATTGCTGGAAGTCAACTACTACGGCCCATCCGCCGGGTCAGACCCATTCAAGACTGTAGCCATTCTGAGAAACGTCAACAAGTCTGATCTGGTTGCCTTCAACTTCATGGGCATCAACCCCAACCCTGTTCTGGGCACTGGAGGAAACGACAGTCTGACAGATACCGGCATGGACAACTTCATGTCAGGCAATGCGGGCAATGACACAATCAAGGGGCTGGTGGGCAACGACACCATTCGGGGTGACAACGGGAGTGACCAACTCGATGGTGGCACGGGAAATGACTATGTGATCGGTGGCGCGGGCAATGACAAACTCATTGGCGGAGCTGGGAATGACACCCTGACTGGGGGCGAAGGCAATGACGTTTTGACAGGTAATGCGGGCATGGACATCTTTGTCATGCCAACTCTATCGCTCTATTCCAACAGTGCACGTGCAGACAATATCGACATCATTACTGATTTTGTATCGGGCAATTCGGGCGATCAAATCAGCATGCCCAGTGTCTATCATTATGATTCGCTTGTCTCGACAAGCCCGTTTCTCGATGGCTATGCACGGCTCAGGCAGTCAGGCGCCGATACCGTCATTGAAGTCGACCTGGACACCTATGGCCCCACTTCCAACTTTAAGACGATCGCAATTCTGAGAAATGTCAACAAGGCCGATCTGACCGCATTCAATTTCCAGAACAATGAGCCGAACCCCATTCAAGGCACGTGGGGCAACGACCTTATGACCGGTACCGGCGCCAACGACTTGATACTGGGTCAGATAGGCGATGACACCCTTGTCGGCGGCGGTGGCAAGGATCAAGTGTCGGGTGGCGGTGGTGAGGACGTGTTTGTCATAAATCAGCTGTCAGACAGTGGCACGAGCAGCAGCAGTTGGGACCGCATAGCTGATTTTGAACGTGGCGAGGACAGGATTGACCTGTCGAAACTGGATGCCAACACGGCCACTGTTGCTGATGATGCATTCACAAAGTTCATCGGTGGCACCAGCACTTTCAGTGCATCTGGTCAGCTGAAAATATCGGAAGGCATTCTATACGGCAACACTGATGCGGATGCGGATGCGGAGTTTGCCATTGAGTTGACAGGAATTTCAACACTGGATTTGAGCGACTTCGTGGCTTGAACCCAAGAGCATGGACTGGCATTTATATTGCCGGCCTATGGCTATGAATCAGTGCGGACAAGGAAATTTCCCGGCGCTGGAAACATCACACTGACTTCAACACTGCGGACTGGAATCCTTCCAGTTTTCAATCGGTACCACAAGCACCTCCCCGCTCTTGCTGCGCTGCAGGTAAAGCGATTTGCCTTCGAGTTGCTGTGGGCCGGGGGCGATTTTTTCGGCGTTGACGACTATGCACATGAGCCAGGCCTGCTCCAGGCCGCCGGCGACGGTGTTGCCGGTGGCCAGGGGGGGGCCCGAGAGGATCTTGAATGGTTTTTGTTTGTTAAGGGCGCGGTCTGTGCCTGACAGGTATTTGAGGATGGCTGCGCGCACCTGGGAATCACGCGGCAGTGGGCCGGCACCTTGCTGAAGTTTTTCAGCAGGTGCGGCGTAGGCCATGCCTGATATCGTCAAGACCAGCGGGCTGAGCAAGGCGGCACTCAAGACCGCTGATGTGATGGCCTTGAGCTGATTTTTCATGACGGCCTTTTTGAAGCCCAGACCCACATTGCCGCGCCGCCCACGATCATGGGCACACACAGCCACTGGCCCATGCTCATGCCCAGCGCCAGGATGCCGAGGAAGTTGTCTGGCTCCCGGAAAAATTCGGCAATAAACCTGAACACGCCATAACCAAACAAAAACGCCGCTGCCACCTGGCCGGCCTTGCGTGGTTTGCGGGCATACAACCAGAGCAGCACAAACAGCAGCATGCCTTCAAGCAAAAACTGGTAAATCTGTGAAGGGTGGCGCGGCAGGCCGCTGCCGTCACGAAACACCATGGCCCAGGGCAATGAGGGGTCAGCCGCCCTGCCCCACAACTCGCCATTGATGAAGTTGCCGACCCGCCCTGCGGCAAGGCCGGTAGGCACACAGGGCGCGACAAAATCAGCCACCTGCAGCAGCGGCTTGTTGCGTGAATGGGCAAACCACCATTCAGCCACCACCACGCCAAGCATGCCACCATGAAAACTCATGCCGCCCTGCCAGACGTAAAAGATCTCCAGCGGGTGGCTGAGGTAATAGCCGGGTTTGTAAAAAAGGCAATAACCGATACGCCCGCCAATGACCACGCCCATGACACCGAGAAAAAGAATGTCCTCGATATCGCGTCGCGACCAGGCACCCGGCCCGGTGATGGAGGCATAAGGCTGATGCATCAGCCGCCTGGTGGCCAGAAAAAAGAACAGGCCAAAGGCTGCAAGATAAGTCAGGCCATACCAGTGAATGGCCAGCGGGCCCAGTTGCAGGGCTACGGGATTGATTTCGGGATGAATAAGCATGGGGCTTATTTTGCACTGTCGGATATGACACAGCGCAGGCAGTCGTTTGCTGATGGCATCGGGACGCCATCAGCAAGCCTGCTCAATCCGCGATGATGGTCAGCAACTCTTCGCGGGTTTTGGTGTCCGTCATGTATTTACCGTAAAGCGGACCCATGCGCCTGACCATGGGGGACGGGTCTCTGAGTTTTACAAACTGTGAGCCCTGCTTGGTGGTGGTTTCAAGTGCCAGCGTCACGCGTTTGTTCCACAAGTCGCGCATGAGCAGTGCCGACCTGGTGCCGGCTTCTGAAAACGCGGCTTTGTCATCCTTGTCAAGCTTGTCCCACAATTTGGTGGAGACCACCAGGGCTTCGGGCGAGATGACGTGGTTGGTCACATAAACGTTTTTGGCCACCTTGTAATGGCCGGTGGATTCATAAGACGGCAGGTTGTTTTCAGCGCAATCAACCTTGCCGGTTTGCAGCGCGTCAAGCACGTCCTTGAAAGGCAGTGCAACCGGGGTGGCGTTCAGCAGCTTGACCATTTCTATATAGATGTCGGACTGCTGCACGCGTATGTTGGTGCCAGTCAGGTCGCTGAGGCTGGCCACCGGCTTGACGCAATAAAAGGAGCGCCCGCCGCCGTCATACCAGCCCAGCACAACAAAACCGGCTTCCTTGAGTTTGGCTGAAAACCGCTCACCCAGCTTGCCGTCCAGATGTTTGAACATGTGGGACGAGTCCTTGAACAGGAAAGGCAGGTTCAGCACCTTGATGCCAGGTACCGCATCGGACAGCGGGCCAGAGCTGAATTCGGCAATATCGATTTCACCGGCCTTCAGCATCTGCACGGCCTTGGGCTGGTCGCCCAGGGTGGCATTGGAAAACACCTCAATCTGGTATTTTCCCTTGGTGGCCTTGCCGACCTCTTCGGCAAAACTTTTCATCGCCTCGGTCACGGGGTAACCGTCGGGGTGAATATTCCAGGCCCGCAGCTTGGTCTGTGCATGGCTGGCACCTGCGCACGATAAAACAGCTGCAAAAAGCAGGCTGAGGCTTTTGGAATTCATGTCTTGTCTCCGGATATTGTTGGAACGTGTTCACGTTCCCCCGCAGCAACCTCTTTGGGCTGCTTTGCAAAAATGGGCTCCCGCCGCTCAATCGGACTTCGCACCGGCTTGTAGCCGTTGCCTGGCCGGATGGGGTTTCAGTCCAGTTTGACGTTGCCGTCAGCCACCACTTTGGCCCAGCGGCTGCGTTCCTGCGTGAAAAAGCCGTCTTGCTCGGCTGATGTCATGGTCACCACTTCAGCGCCCTGCCCCGAAAGTTTGGCGCGGATTTCTGGGGTGCGGATGACCTTGATCAATTCGGTGTTCAGGCGGTTGATGATGGCTGCCGGTGTACCGTTGGCCACCAGAATGCCTTGCCAGGTGCCGGACTCAAAACCTGTAATGCCCTGCTCTGCCAGTGTTGGCACATTGCCAATCAGTGGCATGCGGGTCTTTTTGGAGACACCCAGAATCTTCAGCTTGCCGCTCTGCACAAACGGCAGGGTAGCCAGCATGCCGTTCATCAGAATCTGCGTCTGGCCGGCAATCGTGTCACTGACGGCTGAGGAGCCGCCCTTGTACGGAATGTACTGCCACTTGGCCTTTGTGGCCCGCTCGACCGCCACACCGGCCAGATGCGGTGCGCTGCCCATGGCGGTCACGGCAAAGTTCAGGCTGCTCTTGTGTGACAGTTCCACCAGTTCCTTCAGGTTGCTGACTGGCACGGACGGATGCACCACCAGCAGGTGGGGTGAATAGGCCAGCATGGTCACGCCGCGCAGGTCTTTGGACGGGTCAAAAGGCAGCTTGGTGTAAACCGAAGGGCTGATGGCCAGGGCACCGGTGTCACACAAGAGCAGCGTGTAACCGTCTGGAGCGGACTTGGCAACAAAATCGGCACCCAGGTTGCCGTTGGCACCGGCCTTGTTTTCCACAATCACAGGCTGTTTCAGGGCTTCTGACAGCGCCTGCGAAATCGCCCGTGCAATGATGTCCGAGGAGCCGCCAGGTGGGTAAGGCACGATCAGGCGAATCGGTTTGGATGGCCAGTTTTTGTCTGCCTGCGCATGCAGCTGGGTGGTGGCAGCGCCCAGGCCGAGGGCCAGGGAAGCGCCTACAAGGTCGCGTCGATTCAGGGACATGGAGATCTCCAATATGTCGTTAAAGGCAGGTGGCGCTCAGGCCACCTGATGGTTGGCCATCAGTTCCAGTGCACGCACCAGGGCTGAATGGTCGAGGTCTTTCATGCCGTTGGCGGCACAGGCTTGCATCAGCTGCGCGGCGCTGGCGGTTTGTGGCAGGGCCACACCCAGTGTTTTTGCGCCAGCCAGTGCCAGGTTCAGATCCTTCTGGTGCAGGCCGATGCGGAAACCCGGTGCAAAGGTGCGTTTGATCATGCGTTCGCCATGCACTTCAAGAATGCGTGACGAGGCAAAACCGCCCATCAGTGCCTGGCGTACCTTGGCGGGGTCGGCACCGGCCTTGCTGGCAAACAGCAAGGCCTCACCAACGGCGGCAATATTCAGTGCGACGATGATCTGGTTGGCGACCTTGCAGGTCTGGCCGTCACCATTGCCGCCCACCAGCGTGATGTTTTTGCCCATCAGTTCAAACAGTGGTTTGACACGTTCAAACGCGGCGTCAGGTCCGCCAATCATGATGGTCAGGCTGGCGGCCTTGGCACCCACTTCACCACCGGAGACCGGTGCGTCAAGGTAGTCACAGCCAAGGTCATTGATTTGTTTGGCAAATTCCTTGGTGTCCATGGGGGAGATGGAACTCATGTCCACCACGGTTTTGCCTGCGCTCAAGCCAGCAGCCACGCCGTTTTCACCAAACAGCACCTTGGCCACATCGGGCGTGTCGGGCAGCATCATGAAAATGATGTCGGCTTTTTCTGCTACTTCGGCAGGAGTGGCGCAGGCGGTGGCACCGCTGGCCAGCAGTTCGGCGGGTACGCTGCTGCGAGTGTTCAAAAACAGCTCGTGGCCGGCCTTGATGAGGTGGCCCGCCATTGGCGTGCCCATGATGCCAAGACCGATAAAACCTAGTTTGCTCATTTATAAAACTCCATCCAATTGATGTGAAACAGCTTTCATGGTCTGGTGTGACGCAAGAAATCAGGAAAGTAAAAATGGTAGAAATCCCGTAGAAACCACTCAGTTGCGGTAACGGTCATGCAGCGCCTGGGTGGCCGATCGGAACACGCCCAGGTCACTGCCAACGGCCACAAAGGTGGCGCCCATCTCGATGTAACGCCGCGCATCAGCTTCTACCGGTGCCAGGATGCCGCTGGGTTTGCCGCTGGCCTTGGCATCGGCAAACACCGCTGCTATCGCTTTTTGCACATCGGGGTGGCCTGAGTTGCCGAGGTGGCCCATGCCTGCGGCCAGGTCGGACGGGCCGACAAAAATGCAGTCGACACCCTCCACTTCGGCTATCTCGCGTGCGGCGGCGACGCCGGCATTGCTTTCAATCTGCACGGCCACACAAATTTCATTGTTGATGCCCTTGAAGTAGTCGGGCACGGTGCCGTAGCGATTGCTGCGCTGTGATATCGACACACCACGAATGCCCTGGGGCGGGTAACGGGTGGCAGCTACGGCGCTGCGGGCTTCGTCGGCGCTTTCAACAAAGGGCACGAGGAAGTTGTAAAAACCCGAGTCCAGCAGACGTTTCATCTCGACTGCGTTATTGCTGGTTGGACGAACGAAAGGTGCGCTGGCGCTGTCCTTGAGCGCCATCAGCTGCGGGATGAAGGTGTTGACATCGTTGGGTGAATGTTCACCGTCGAGCAGAATCCAGTCAAAACCAGCAACACCGAGTATTTCGGTGGTGATGGCATTGGCCAGGGAAGACCAGCAGCCAATCAGGCGCTTGCCGGCCAGCAGGTCGCGCTTGAAGCTGTTTGGAAACGACTGATAGGGCATTGCTTGGGTCATACAAAGGTCTTTATTAAAGGTTCTATCGCTATTGAATCAGTAGCTTTTTTTTCGCCGCAGGACTTGAAGAATTGGGGTATGGATCAGGTTTTCTGCACAGCCGCTGGCCACCTCCAGCATGAGGTAGGCCGGCTCCCAGCCAAGGTCGACAGTCCCGGCGCGGCGTTCTTGCTCATCAGCTTGTGCCAGCGCCCGGCCATTGTCAAAAGCGGGGTTGCGCGCCGGTGAAAGCCGGATCGTATTTACGCATCTGCGCAAGGTCGTCCCGGTTGCGAATGCCGCAGTGGAGATAGTTGTCGTGCAGCCGCGCCAGGGCCACGCGATCAAGCGTGACACCCAGACCGGGGCCAGTCGGCACGCGCACGCTACCTTCCTCAAAACGTATGCGGCCGCCTTCAATCACTTCCTCGTCCTGCCAGGGGTAGTGGGTATCGCAGGCGTAGGTCAGCAGTGGCACACTGGCGCACAGATGGGTCATTGCTATCAGGCTGACGCCCAGATGCGAGTTGCTATGCATAGACAAACCCATATCAAAAGTACGGCACAGGCGCGACAGTTGCTGCGTGGCGCGCAGACCTCCCCAGTAGTGGTGATCACTAAGCACAATCTTGACCGGACAGCCCATGTCCGCGTTGCGGCGGAATTCGGCAAAGTCGGTCACCACCATGTTGGTGGCAAGTGGCACGTCGCAATCGCGGGCAAGCGCTGCCATACCCTCCAGCCCCGGTGCCGGGTCTTCGTAGTACTCCAGCACGCCGCGCAATTGTTTGACGATCCGCAGGCTGGTTTCCACACTCCAGTTGGCATTGGGGTCGATACGCAGTGGCGTGCCAGGGAAAGCCTCGGCCAGTGCCAGCAGGCCCGCAGCTTCCTGCTCAGGCTGCAGCGCACCGGCCTTGAGCTTGATGCTCTGGAATCCGTACTGCCCTATCATCTGGTGCGCCTGGGCCACCAGTTGCTGCGGTGTGAGCGCCTCACCCCAGGGGTCGGGAGCGTATGGTGTACCCACATGCTCGGCGTACTTGTAGAACAGGTAGGCCGAAAACGGCACGCGGTCACGGGCTGCGCCTCCCAGCAGGTCCACAACAGGTGCGCCGGCCAGTTGCCCCTGCAGGTCCAGCATCGCGACCTCGAAAGCGCTCACCACCTTGGCCACGGTCTTGGAGACATGGGTGCCCGGCGCCAGCGAAACCTGCTGGCCCAGAAATTCCGATGCGGTTTGCGCCTTCGGCGTGACTTTTGCAGCGACTCGCAGCTCCATTTCGGCAAGCGCCCACGGAGACAGGCCGATGAGCAGGGGCGCAACCTCGGCCAATGCCTGCAGCATCGGCAAATCGCCATAACTTTCGTTGATACCGACCCGGCCCGAGTCGGTTTCCATCTCGATGATGGAACGCAGTGCCCAGGGCTCGTGGATGCCGGCCGCGTTTAAAAGTGGCGGATCACGAAATGCAATCGGCGTGATGCGGATGTGCCGGATGGCGTGTGAAGTGGTCATGGCAAAAGTAGTGTGACGCGGAAGTAGCTGAGGTGCGTTCTTCGCTCAACGCGCGAACATGCCAGGAAGCCACAGCGAGATCGCCGGTACATACGTCACGAGCATCAGGCATGCCGTAAGCGCACCATAAAACGGCAGGATCGATTTCATGACCTCCCCCACCGATATGCCCCCGATGGCGCACCCCACGAATTGCGTGACCCCCACTGGTGGCGTGTTCAGGCCGAGCGCGCAGTTGATCAGCATGACGATGCCGAACTGCACCGGGTCCATGCCGAACTGTGCCGCGATCGGCAGAAAGATCGGAGTGCAGATCAGGATGGTGGCGGCCATGTCCAGAAAGGTGCCAAGGACGAAAAGCAACACGTTGATCATCAGGAAGATGACCCACGGCGTGGCGGAGACGGAGGTCATCAGCTCGCCGGTTTTCTGGGGTACCTCGTAAAGCGCCATGAAGTAACCGAAGGCGGACGAGATGCCGATGAGCAGCAGCACCACGCCAGTGGTTTTGCATGCCTTCGCGCAGGCCTTTAGAAAATGATCCCACGACAGTGAACGATAAACAGCCACTGTGACGATCAGCGCCCACATCACTGCAGTGGCCGCGGACTCGGTTGCAGTGAAGACGCCCGACAGAATCCCCACCAGGATGATCACGACGACCATCAGGCCCGGCACCGAGCCGAGGAAGGACATCAGCACTTCCTTCCAGCCCGCAAACTTGCCGCGTGTTGGATAACCACGCTTCACGGCAACGTAGTAGGCGGCAACCAGGTTACAGATGGTCAGCAGCAGCGCGGGAATAATGCCGGCCAGGATCAGGCTGAACACACTGACCGATGCAATGCCGGTGGTTGCGAGTGCGAAGATGATCAGGTTGTGCGAGGTAGGCATCAGTGCGCCTACCAGCGCCGCATGCGTGGTCACGTTAACGGCGTAGTCGGCGTCATAGCCTTCTTTTTTCATCAGTGGAATCATCACCGACCCCATCGCCGACACATCGGCGAGCGGCGAACCGGCGACACCGCCGAACAAGGTGCAGCCGATCACGTTGCTCATGCCCAGGCCGCCGCGCACATGGCCCACCAGGCTGTTGGCGAAACGCACGATGCGATCAGCAATGCCACCGTACAGCATCAGCTCGCCGGCAAACACGAAGAACGGAATCGCCAGGAACGAAAACACCTGCATGCCGCCGACCATCTTCTGGAAAACGATGGCGACCGGCATGCCCGCATACAACACGGTGACTACAGAGGCCAGCCCGATCGAGAAGGCCACCGGCACGCCGAGCACCAGCAGCAGCGCAAAGCTCAATGAGAGAACTGTCAATTCCATTTTTTTCTTTCAATCAATACCAGGACGGAACAACTTCTTCGTCTCGAAGCAGCGCAACAATGTGCTCGAGGGAGAACATCACGATCAGCACGCCTGAGATCACCAGCGACAAATAGTCGATTCCCACGGGCAGTTGCAACATCGGATCAAGCTCGCCCCACTTCATGCGGGTCCAGAGCATGCCGCTCTGCACCATGATCCCGCCGAAGAGCGCGACCAGCAGATGGATCAGGATTTCCATCTTCAGGCGCATCGACTCGGGCAGCAGGGAAACCAGCGACTCCAGGCCGATGTGGCCGGCATCGCGCACACCCACCGCCACGCCGAGCGCGGTCACATACAGCACCAGTTGCAGTGCCAGGGCCTCAGCCCAGGTTGGTGTGTCGTTCAGGACATAGCGGCCGAACACCTGAATCTGCACCGACAGGATGATGCCGGCCAGGCCGATGATCGCCACGATCAGGCTGACCTTGCTCAACACGCCACACAGGCGCGAATACCAGTGACGTGCGGGCGGCCGCTCATGCTGGACGTCTGTGCCAGGCGCAACGGAACTGACGGCCGCAGTCGTGGCTGCGGCTGACATTTGGGGGATAGTCATAGGGGTCCTAAAAAGCAGGCGAAAGCCCGGCACCAAACGTTGGGCCGGGCTTCCAAACGTCCA
>JAZKIK010000728.1:0-5504 GCA_040384925.1 Pseudomonadota bacterium
ACGTGACCGATGACGACCAGCTCAACGACATGGGCGACGGCGCGCTGGGCGTGGTGACCTCGCACCACTACTCGGCTGCACACCCGTCACCGTTGAACAAAAAGTTTGTTGAAGCCTTTGGCAAGGCCAACAAGGGTTTGCGCCCCAACTTCATGGCCGTCGGTGGTTATGACGGCATGCGGGTGATTTATGAAGCCTTGCGCGTTACCAAAGGCGCGGGCGGTGGCGATGCGCTGCTGGAGGCCATGAAGGGCCAGATTTTTGAAAGCCCGCGTGGCCCGATTTTTGTCGATGCACAAACCCGCGACATCGTGCAAAACGTTTACCTGCGCAAGGTTGAACGCAAGGACGGCCAGCTTTACAACGTGGAGTTTGATGTGATCAAGGATGTGAAGGATCCGGGGAAAACGAAATAAGCCATGTTGTGCCTTGCGGACGGTTTTACTCCTTCCCCCTTTGGGGGAAGGTAGGGATGGGGCTTTGGGCGCTGGCAAACAGCAACTGGCAATCAGACGCACAGGCCCCCATCCCAGCCTTCCCCCAGCGGGGGAAGGAGCCAAAAACTGACATTACGGCACCGAGAAACAGGTTTCCACCAAACATGCTAACCATCCTCTTCGACGGCATTGCCTACGGCATGCTGCTATTCATCCTTGCCGTTGGCCTGGCCGTGACCATGGGTTTGATGAACTTCATCAACCTGGCGCATGGTGCGTTTGCCATGGTGGGCGGTTACATCACGGTTTTGCTGATGCAGCGCCTGGGTGTGCCTTTTCTGGTCTGCCTGCCGCTGGCTTTTCTGGGTTCTGCCTTGCTGGGCGGGGCGCTGGAACGCACGCTTTATCGGCCCATGTATAAAAAACCGCATCTTGACCAGGTGCTGTTCTCCATCGGCCTGACCTTTATGGCCGTGGCGAGTGCCGACTACTTTATCGGCTCTACCCAGCAGATCATCCAGCTGCCCGAGTGGCTCAAAGGGCGAACGGAAATAGGTGAGGGTGCCTTCATGCTCGGCATGGGCCACTACCGCCTGTTCATCATTGCTGTTTGTGCTGGCTTGACGGTAGGGCTGCAATATGTGCTGGCCAAAACCCGTTTTGGCAGCCGCCTGCGGGCTTCGGTAGATGACCAGCGTGTGGCGGCCGGGCTGGGCATCAATGTCAATATGGTGTTTTTAAGTACTTTTGCCGTCGGTTCTGGTCTGGCGGGGCTTGGCGGTGCGCTGGGGGCCGAGGTGCTGGGGCTTGACCCGAGCTTTCCACTCAAATTCATGATTTACTTTTTGATTGTGGTGGCCGTGGGCGGCACCACCTCGATTACCGGCCCGCTGCTGGCCGCCTTGCTGCTTGGCATTGCCGATGTGGCCGGCAAGTACTACATCCCCAAAATGGGTGCCTTTATTGTTTACAGCCTGATGATCGCCATTCTGATCTGGCGTCCGCAAGGTCTTTTTGTGCGCAAGGGCGGTGGCAAATGAGCAATCTGATCCAACAACAGGTGCAGGATTCGCTGCGTACCCGCAGCCGCTGGAAACCCTGGGAATCGGTTTTCTGGCTGCTGGCCCTGGCTTCACCGTTTGTGCTGGGCAGCCACGCGCTCATCATCAATGAAATGGCCATTGTTGCGCTGTTTGCCATTTCGCTTGATCTGGTACTGGGTTTTGGCGGCATTGTGTCGCTGGGCCAGGCCGCATTTTTTGGCATGGGGGCTTACACCGCAGCATTGTTTGCCAAACTCGTAATGCCTGACCCGCTGGTCGGCCTGGCGCTGGCTGTGGCGGTTTCAGCCCTGCTTGGTGCCGTCTGCAGCCTGACAATCCTGCGCGGCAGTGACCTGACGCGCTTGATGGTCACGCTGGGTGTGGCGCTCATTCTGCTGGAGCTGGCCAACAAGCTCGACTGGCTGACCGGTGGTGCCGACGGTTTGCAAGGGGTGGTGATGGGGCCCCTGCTTGGCAGGTTCGAGTTTGACCTGGCCGGAAAAACCTCAGCCTGCTATTCACTGCTGGTGGTGCTGCTGCTGTTTGTGCTGGCGCGCAGGCTGACCAGTTCCTCATTTGGTGCCACGCTGATGGCGATTCGTGACAACCGGCTGCGCGCCATGGCCATTGGTGTGCCGGTGTCTGCCCGGCTGGCGGTGATTTATTCAATTTCAGCCGGTGTTGCCGGCGCTGCGGGTGCGCTGCTGGCACAAACCACCGGTTTTGCATCACTTGACGTGTTTGCCTTTGACCGCTCCGCCGATGTGTTGCTGATTCTGGTGATTGGCGGCACCGGCTGGTTGTATGGCGGTGTGGCGGGAGCGATTGTGTTCAAGCTGATGCAGGACGTGATTTCATCGATCACCCCGCAGTACTGGACTTTCTGGATCGGCCTTTTTCTGGTGGTTCTGATGCTGGTGGGCCGTGAAAACCTGATGCGCCCCTGGACCTGGAAGGCCAAATGGCTGGGCCGGAGCCGATCATGAGCGCCACCATGCACGAGACTGTTCTGCTGGCCGAAGGCCTGGTCATGCGTTTTGGCGGCATTACGGCCACCAATAACGTGACCCTGAACCTTAAAAAAGGCGCACGCCATGCGCTGATCGGCCCCAATGGTGCGGGTAAAACCACTTTGATCAACCTGCTGACGGGTGTGTTGCAGCCCACCGAAGGCCGCATTACCCTGCTGGGCGAGGACATCACCACACTTGCACCGCACCAGCGTGTCAAACGCGGTTTGGTGCGCACCTTCCAGATCAACCAGCTGTTTGATTCATTGACCCCGCTGCAAACCCTGGCGCTTACGGTGTCGCAACAGCATGGCCTGGGCGCCAGCTGGTGGAAGGCGCTGGGCAGCAATAAAAAAGTGACAGCGCGCTGCGCCGAGCTGCTGGAGCAGTTCCACCTGAGCGAAGTCATGAACCAGCCCACCCATGTGCTGGCTTACGGCAAACGCCGCCTGTTGGAAATTGCCATTGCCCTGGCCTGCGAGCCGCGTGTGCTGCTGCTCGACGAACCCGTGGCCGGTGTGCCCGCAGGCGAGCGGGAAGAACTGCTGCAAACGGTGGACGCACTGCCTGCCGATGTATCGGTCTTGCTGATTGAACACGATATGGACCTGGTTTTCAGCTTTGCAAACCGCATGACGGTGCTGGTCAACGGCACGGTGCTGACAGAAGGTGAGCCCGAACAGATCGCCAATGACCCGCAGGTCAAGGCTGTGTATCTGGGGCATGGGGAGGAGGCACATCATGAGTGAGCTTTTACTTGTGGATGGCCTTAGCGCCGGTTATGGCGAAGCGGTTGTTCTCAACAACATCGCTTTCACCCTGAGCGAAGGCAAAACACTGGCCTTGCTGGGCCGTAATGGCACTGGCAAAACCACATTGATCAACACACTTGCTGGTGCCACCCGGCAACACGCAGGCAGCATCAGCCTGAACGGTATTGCCTTGCACAAACTGCCCTCACATGAACGCGCAGCGCAGGGCATAGGCTGGGTACCGCAGGAGCGCAATATCTTCAAGTCGCTGACGGTCAACGAAAACCTGACAGCCGTGGCGCGCCGTGGTGCCTGGACACCCGAACGTGTTTACACCATGTTTCCGCGCCTGGCCGAGCGCAAAAACAATCTGGGCACACAGCTTTCGGGTGGCGAGCAACAAATGCTGGCCGTTGGCCGTGCGCTGGTGCTGAACCCCAAGCTGCTGCTGCTCGACGAGCCACTTGAAGGCCTGGCACCCATCATTGTTGAAGAACTGCTCAAGGCGATTCGCCGAATCACCCGCGAAGAAGGGCTGGCCGCCATCATCGTTGAACAACACCCGCAGGCAATCCTGAAAATTTCAGACAGCGCCGTGGTACTGGACAGGGGCACGGTGGTGCATTCGGGTACGGCGCTGGAGCTGCGTGAGAAACCTGAGCTGATTGACCGGCTGCTGGGCGTGGCGCGCTGAGTATGCAATTTACTCCTTTCCCGCTGGGGGATGGCCTGGATGGGGGTTTGGGCCTCTAAGAACGTGTTCACGGTCTATACGACCCAGCATAGACCGTGAACACGTTCTAAACAAATGCGGTGTTCAACCCGGGCCAGAAAGCCCCCCATCCCAACCTTTCCCCAAAGGCGGGAAGGAGCAAAACCGCCTCGTCATGTAAGGCTGGTTACTATAGAAATAGTAACCTGTCATGACCGCCACATAAGCGCAACAGGCTTGTTGGATATAAAAACCAGCCAATCCAGAGACAAGGGTAGGCAGGCTGCCCCATTCAAACAAACCATCCCGTCTTCAGGCTTCAGGCCAGGAACACGCTCAGGGTGACAGCGGTTATGGATGGGCAGAATCAGACATTCAGTCAATCACAGTTCTGCTCTGACCGTCCTGCACGTACTTTTCTGTAACTGCTGTAGGAAAGCACCTTGAACCGCCAAAAGCGGCTTATTCAAGGTCTACGATAAAAAATCGGTAGTTGCAGAACTGCAGCACCGGTGTTCAATTCCGGAAGTACCCGGAATAACAAAAAACAACATTCATCTTCAACAAGGACTCATCATGATGATCAAAAAAACCGTGCTTGCCGTTGCGGCTGCAAGCACCTTGTTGTTGGCAACCTGCTTTGCGCAGGCGCAGACGACTGTCGGCATCAGCACGACTGCCGCGCCAAGCACAAATCGTGAAGGTGCCAGACTGGCATCAAGCTTCAGTGAATTTGCCGGGTCGCCGGAAAATGCACAGTCCATGGTTCAAGGGCTTCGTACTGGTACCAGTATCACCCTGAACCCAAGCGCAACCGGGCCCAATTCGACAGCGCCCTCGGCAGGTTTGTCACCGGCAACAGGCAAGATGGGCTATGGAAATGTGAATATTGCGATTTCCCTCGCCAAGGCATCTCTTGCGAAAGACGGTATCACCAATCCAAGCCCGGCACAACTTTCGACTGCTCTGGGCGGCATACTTGGCCAACGAGCGGAAGGCATGGGTTGGGGCGCAATTGCCAACAGCATGGGATTCAAACTTGGCTCGGTTGTGAGTGCTTCACGCACTGACATGAGCGACAAGAGCACCAAACATGCCCAAAAAACAGACAAACATGATACTGATGCCAAAAGTGATCATGCAGCCAAAGGTCTCGCCGCAGGCAAGAGCGCCGGAGCCAGCGGAAGCGCAAGCAATGGGGGCGGCAAGGGCGGTGGTAATGGTGGTGGCAATGGCGGTGGTAATGGTGGTGGTAATGGTGGCGGCAAAGGCGGTGGCAAAGGCTGATTGAAACTTCAAGTCCCAGCTCTTCCGTCAATTTTGCAGGTCCGGCGGCCAGTGTCTGGAGTTTTGTTGTTTTTTGCCTTGGGAACGGCGCTATTTCTCAAATTCAATGAGCCGCTCCAGCAACGTGGGAACAGCCGTGATCTGGCCGAAGTTAGCAGCTCACACCTGACTCTCAGGCGCTATGAGAATAGTAGCTACCAATGACTGCCAGCAGGGCAATCGCATCTAAATTTCCCGCATCCCAAGCACCACCTCAAGATAGC
>JAZKIK010000729.1:0-6115 GCA_040384925.1 Pseudomonadota bacterium
GAATGCCTGCACGCCGGCCTGCCCAAGGGTGTGGCCGAACGTGAACTGACGGTGCTGAAAGCTGCTTTGGGCCTGAGTGAGGAACAACTGCGCCACAAAGGCCTGCGCAGCAACGAAGGGCCGGGCAATGCACTGATGGTGGTGCTGCGGTATGAACACATGACCGAAGTGCTGACCAGCTACGGCGACAAGGGCGTGGCATCCGAGCAGGTGGCGCGCAATGTGTTGCAGCAGGTACGCCGTTACCAGGCGGGTCTGGCCCCGGTGGGTGAGCACCTGGCTGATCAGCTGATGATTCCGCTGGCGCTGGCGGCGATGCAGGGCAGAAAAGGGCAGTACTGGGCAACGAGCCTGACCGAACATTCTTCAACGAATGCAGGGGTGATCGAGAGATTTCTACCCGTGAAATTCACAACTACACCGTTTGAAAACGGTGTAGTTATCGGACTGGCGTAAAACCGGATTTCAGGCGTTCTCAAGCTATGAGGGCAGCGTAACCCGGCAGCTCTATTGCGCCTGAAAACCGCTGGCCTTGATGATTCTGGCCCAGGTCTGGGCGTAGGCGTGTTCGCGGCTGGCCAACTGGGCTGGGGGCATGTAGGTTACGGTCAGGCCCATGGCTGTCAGGCGCTCATGTACTTCGGGCAGGGCGACTACTTTTGAAACGGCTTCGGCAAATTTGTCAATGGTCGCTTTAGGTGTGCCTGCGGGCGCAAAAATGCCGTAATACGGCACATCTTCGAAACCTGCCAGGCCAAGTTCTGCAAAGGTGGGCACCTCGGGCAAAGCGGTCTGGCGGCTACCGCCCAATACCGCTACCACGCGGATTTTTCCGGCCTTGTGGTTTTCGATAAAGTCAGGCACCGAGCCAACACCTGCGCCAATCTGGTTGCCCAGCATGTCGGCCATCATCGGCGCACTGCCGCGGTAGGGTGCGGCCAGCAGGTCAAGTTTGTACTTTTCGCCAATCAGCTTGACCAGAAATTCAGGCACCGAGGCGGGTGCGGGCACACCGACATTGCCTTTGCCGCCTTGGGAGCCGCGTACCCAGGCGACGTATTCATTCACCGATTTTGCCGGCGTGCCGCCTGAAACAGCCAACGCGTTGACAAAAGTGGCGAAACCGGCAACGGCAACAAAGTCTTTGGCTGGGTCAAAACCAGGGTTTTTAACCACCAGCGGCAAGATGGAGACGGTGTGGTCGTGCGTCAGAAAAAACGTGCTGCCATCTGCCGGTGCGGCTTTCAGTGCCTGCGCGGCAATCTGCCCGCCTGCGCCTGCGCGGTTTTCAACAATCACGTTGCTGCCGAGCTGCTCCTTGAGTTTTTCGGCCAGGGTGCGGGCAATCACATCCGTGCCGCCACCGGCCGGAAAACCCACCAGCAGTCGCACGGTGCCGGTCTGGGCATGCAGCGGCGTGCCTGAAAAAGCGAGCCCGGCGACGGCGACGAGCATGGCCAGGGATGAAAGCGAGTTGCGCAAGGCTGCAAAAGGTGTTTTAAGCATGGTGATTTCGGGTGCCTAGGTGTATCGGCTCATGTCTACAGAAACTGGCCTCTGCCCTTTTTGCGGGGGCAGAGGCCCATCCATTTTTACAGCGCAGCCCGGAACTGCACGCCATAAGTACGTGGCTCGTTCACAAACCCGGTCAGGTTGTTGAAGTCGATACCACCGGTGACCCGAATCTGGTTGGTGATGTTGCGGCCAAACAAGGCCACTTCATACTTGCCGTTGGCCCAGGTGTAGCCCACACGCAGGCCGCCTTCGAGCAATGACTTGCCCTTGAACTCGACGGACTCATACAACATGAAGTTGACCTTGCTGCGGTAAACCCAGTCGGTGTATACAAAATATTCACCACCGCCGCTGACCGGAATGCTGTATTTGGCGGTGAAGTTGGCGATGTACTTGGGTGCGTTGGGCAGCGGGTTGCCGTCTATAAGGTAAGTACCCGCAACCGGACCAGGCTTGTTGGTGACCGTGCACTGGGCGCAACCGGCCACGGCCAGGTTGCCCTGTTTGATCTTGGTCATGTTGTAGCTGCCGCCCATGGTGACCAGCAGGTCGTCTGTCAGGTAGGCGTCCAGGCTCAGTTCCACACCCTGGCCCATGGCTTTTTGTGCGTTGATGAGCGTGGTGGTGTTGGCTGCACCGCCCACTGCGGTCAATTGCTGGTCTTTTACGTCGTAGCGAAAGACCGAGAACGAACTGCGCGCGCGACGCTCAAACAGATCGGCCTTTACACCGGCTTCGTAGGAGGTCACGGTTTCGGGGCCGGCCTGTGTCAAGGGGCCAAAGCCAGAAGCTGGCTGAATGCTGGAGGCGCGGAAACCAGTGGCGATACGGCTGTACACATTGAGATCTGGCGTGACTTTGTAGGTCGCGGCAATGTCAAAACTTGGCTTGCTGTCTTTGGCGCTTGATGCGATGCCGTTGGTGGTCACCAGGCCAGGCGCGTTGGCGGTGCTGAGGTCCTTCTTTTCACGGGTGTAGCGCAGGCCGCCGCGCAGATTCAGCACGCTGCTGACGTCGTAGCTGACCGAGCCAAATATGGCAAAGGCCTTGTTGGTCTGTCTGGTCTGGTAAAGACTGGTTTGCGGGTTGCCGGGGGCCAGCGAGTTGTAGCTGTAGGCGTCGATGTTGTATTTTTCATCGAAATAATAGCCACCGACCTGCCATTTGAGCGGGCCTTCGGCACGCGACTCCAGCCGCAGTTCCTGGGTAAATTGGCGGTGCCCACGGATGGCGTCAGCGGTTTCTGACGGGAACAGGATCAAACCAGGGCCGGACGGCGGCGCAAACGACGCGCCATAACCGCCGTCCACGTCGCCACGGCTGAAGGACTTGACGGTTTCAACACCGGTGATGGAGTACAGATTGACTTTGTCCAGCACCCATTTCAGGCGCATGCTGCCGCCGGTGCTGGAAAGGTCCTGTGAGTTCACGCCGTCAATCGAGCTTTTCCTGATGTCAAAACCTGGCACCAGATCGTTGCTGCCTTTCTGGATGATATTGGCCCGAAACAGGCGCGCGGTGCCGTCCACTTCACGGTTGTGCAGATTGAACAGCGCGCTGAATGCTGCGCTGGGCGCGTACAGGGCCTGGGCCCGCACGGCGGTGTCGCGGTAACCTTCAAGATTTTTTTCGGGGCCCTGGTCGTTGCTGACCCAGTCGTCGCGGCTTTGACGCTGGCCTGACAGGCGCACCGACCAGTCACCCGTCAAAGGCAGGTTGGCAGCGGCTTCGACCGAGGTGGTGCCAAAAGTGCCGTAGGCAGCGCTGAAGTAGCCGTCTTTTTTCTGCGAAGGCCGGACTGAATCAAACTTGACCACGCCGGCTGGTGTGTTGCGGCCAAACAGCGTGCCTTGCGGGCCGGCCAGCACTTCGATACGTTCGATGTCAAACACCGGAAAACCCTTGAGCAGCGGGTTTTCCAGCACCACATCGTCATAGACCAGCGACACCGGCTGCGAGGCGTTCAGGCGGAAGTCGGTGTTGCCGTAACCACGAATGTAAAAACGCGGAAATGCCCGGCCAAAAGACGATTCGATGTTGAGGCTGGGCACCCGGCCCGACAGCATGCGCACGTCCTGGCCGCTGGAGTTGAGCACGTCGAGTTTTTCACCGCTGATGGTGGTGACGGCAATCGGTACGTTTTTCACGTTTTCAGCCCGGCGCTCTGCTGTGACCGTAACGCTTTCGAGTTTGCCGGCCTCGGGGGCTGCAGGTGCGGTCTGCGCTTGCAACAGCGACCAGGGCGCACATGCGAGTGCTGCGGCCAAAGCCACGCGGTGGATTTTTAATGACGGAGGGGCGCTGCGGTTTGGCATGAAAAGTCCTTTTTTGCCTGGGTTTGCTAGTGTGGGAAAGCGTTGGGGAATGAAATCTATTGGTGCAGCGGTGCTGGAAGGTGTGCGGTGTTTTGAGTCGTTTGCTCAGTTACCCGCAGGCACACCAGCCTGCCACTGGCTCCAGTTTTTGACGATGTCGCGCACCAGAAGGCCACCCACACGCTGCAGGTTTTGTGTGGCCGGGCCAAAGCCGCCCGTGCCGCCATTGCCTGAGGCCAGCAGCGAGGCGTGCGCGGACTGGCCGGGGTAAGGGCGGTCAAAGTTGGATGCGGTTCGCAATACGGCCAGGCGCTTCAGGTCCACTTTGCCTGCCTCTGCGGCGCGTTCAAGTGCGTTGCGGGTGGCGTTGTCTTCCTGCTGGGTAGTGCAATAGCTGCCCTGGCCGTCGGTCATCAGTTTTGTCCAGGCCCTGGCATGTTCACCCAGCTTGTGGCCATGCCACCAGGTGTCGCCGCCCAGGGTGTCGCACTGGATCACCGAGGGTGCGGCCTTTGCCGCTGTTTCACGGTAGCGGGCGCGGTATTTCTGGGCTTCAGGGCTGTCGGCCAGCTCGGCATCTTTTGTCAGTGCAAGTGCTTTTTGCAGCAGCGCTTCGTCAAGTCTTGCCACTTCGGTGCGGTATTCGAGTTTGGGTTTTTCGCCAGGGCCTTTGGCGAGCAGGCCGTAGTAACCGGCCTTCCAGTTCCTTGGCATCTCGCGGGCGTCGATTTCATGGGCGATGCCAAAGTCCACCAGCCATCGGGCCCAGGTGGCCGAGCCAATCGTGCCCTGCATAGGGTCTATGCCAGCAATGCCTGCGACCAGAAAGTAGGTCTTGCGCAGATCAAAACGTGGGTCCAGCGTGATGGCCAGCGTAGAGGCTGCCGCATTGGCGTGGCCCATGCCTGCAGTCAGGGAGCAAACGTCGTCGGTATTGCAGCGTATCGCCGGGTAGTCGGGCGACAGACCCGGCACCGTGATGGACTCGGTCAGCTTGAAGGGTTTGACCCAGGGCTCGGCCTCGGGTGCAAACATGGAGATGATGAGCACCTTGAGTGGACGAGGTGCGGCGGCGGTTTGTGCTGATGCGGCCGTGCCATACAGCGTGGATGCCGCTGCTGCTGCAACGATGGCCAGTTTGAAAAGGTTCAAGGGCGGACTCCGGTGGGTTTGGTCGTCGTTGTGGTGGTGTTGGCCATGGGGTTTTTAAGCCGCCAGGCCTGCAGAAAAGCCAGGGTGACTGCTGCCTCATTCGCTTCAGCAAGACCGCTGGTAAAAAGTGCTGCAACATCCGTATCAAATTCTTCGCCACCGGCCAGGTCGCTGAGGCTGCGAAAGGCGATGTAGGGAACCTTGTTGGCATAGGCCACATGGGCCAGCCCGGCGGTTTCCATTTCGAAGGTATTGGCCTCCAGATGCTGGAAAAGATATTTGCGGTAAGCCGGGTGCGCCAGAAAGGCTGTACCCGTGACACCGGCACCACCCACCAGCAGGCGCGGCTGCTGCCTTACACACAGCCTGGGGTCTGGCACCTGATCAGGTTTTGCAGACGGGCCGCATTGCGAAAGTTTGGGCTTCAGCTGGCTGGCGACTGCGAGCATTTCTGCGTCTACCGGGTAGGCAAACACAAACTCGCCCTGCGGTTTTTTAGAGGCATTTTTTGTGGTCATGACAAAGTTTTCACGCATGAATAGCCCGGTGGGCACCTCGCCATGGGGAGTTGGCAATGTGAAAGGCGGAAATAGCTGGCCGTCCTTGCCGCTGGCCAGTTTGAGGCCGAGGCAGGACACATCACCGGGTTTGCCGCAGGCTGCCGGCACGGCCGAGTTGTGGCTCCAGTACACCTCCATGGACATGACCCAGCGGTCGGGAATCGTCACGTCGCCCACGTGCAGTTCAGGGTTGAGGCCGCCCGCTATGCCACTCATGATCAGGCGTTCAACCCGAAAATGATCCAGCAGAAGTTGGGTCACCATGACGCTGTTGATCATGCTCACGCCGCTCAGCACAATCACCACGCGGTTGCCGTGCAGCACACCCGTGGTAAAAACATTGCCATTGATGCTGTGGGTCTTGCGCTGGCGGGTTTCTGCCACCAGCAAATCAGCCTCGGCACCAAAGGCCGAAACAATGCCTATGCGCGGTGTGCAGTCGCTGAGGCATTTGACTGAAGGTTTTACGGCCGATGAGGGGCTTGCCGACGCAGCCTGAGCTGGCAATTGCCAGACCGACACCGCCAGCAGCAAGACAGTTAAAAAAAACTTGCGCATTAAAAAATCCTCTTG
>JAZKIK010000730.1:0-1845 GCA_040384925.1 Pseudomonadota bacterium
AATGGCCAGCAGTTTGACCTGGCTGCTGGCCGCGCGCGTGCTGGTGGGCATGGGTGTCAGTGCCTGCCTGATGGCACCGCTGACAGGTTACCGGCGCTGGTTTGATGCCCAGGCGCTGCTGCGCGCCAATTCATGGATGCTGATGACAGGTTCGCTCGGCATGCTGGCATCGACCTTGCCGGTGCAGTGGCTGATGCCGATGCTGGGCTGGCGACCCTTGTTCTGGCTGCTGGCTGCGATGATTTTGCTGTCCATGGCGGCGATTGCCTGGGTGGTTCCGGCCTGGCAGGTATTGCCTGGGGCAAAAACCACAACGCCGGCTTCTTCTTCAAATTATTCGGAAGTCTGGAAGAACCGCTATTTCCGCCGACTCTCACCGCTGGCATTTTTTAACTACGGCGGTCTGGTGGCGATTCAAACCCTGTGGGCCGGGCCGTGGATGGTCAGGGTGGCAGGCTACAGCCCGCTGCAGGCGGCGACCGGGCTTTTTTACATCAATGCCGTGATGCTGGTGACTTTCTGGAGCTGGGGCATGTTCAACCCCTGGCTGCAGCGGCGCGGCTGGCATGCTGACCGTCTGCTGGCCTGGGGTGTACCGCTCAGCCTGCTGGTGCTGGCTGCCAATATCTGGGCCGGCCCGGCGTGCGGCTGGCTCGGTTGGGCGCTGTTTTGCTGCAGTTGCAGTGTGCTGGGGCTGGCGCAACCAGCCGTCGGCATGGCGTTTGCGCCCAATGTGGCAGGCCGGGCCATGTCGGCCTACAACCTGGTGATTTTTGCCGGTGTGTTTGTGGTGCAGTGGGGCCTGGGTTTGCTGGTTGATGCATTTGCCGGGCTGGGTTTGAGCCAGGTTGGCAGTTTTCAGGCCGCCATGACGGTGTTTTTGTGTTGCTCCATTGCCTCATATGGTTACTTCGTCAGTCAAGGTGATGTGAAAGTTGATAATCTTTCCAAATGAACGGCATTCTCATCATCGCCCACGCCCCGCTGGCTTCAGCGCTTCGCCAATGTGTGCTGCATGTGTTTCCAGACAAACCGGCCGGACTGGCCGCGCTGGACGTGCTGCCCAACATGCCGCCTGAAGAAACCCTGGCGCAGGCCCGGATCATGCTCAGCCAACTTGGCACCTCTCACGCGCTGGTGCTGGTGGATGTGTTTGGCGCCACTCCCTGCAATGTGGCGAAGGAACTGGTGGACGGCATTCATTCCAAACTCATTACCGGCATCAATCTGCCCATGTTGCTGCGCACCGTTTCTTACCGGCACGAGTCGCTGGACGCACTGGTGGCGCGTGCCCTGATAGGCGCAACGCAGGGCGTGATGCAGGTGGCCATTACCGCACCGCAAAACCAGGCACGCAGACATCATGATAAAGACCAGCACGAACATCAGCAATAAACTGGGCCTGCACGCCAGGGCCTCGGCCAAATTCACCAAACTGGCGGGCAGTTTTCCGTGCGAAGTCTGGATGAGCAAGGGCGAACGCCGCGTCAACGCCAAAAGCATCATGGGCGTGATGATGCTGGCAGCCGGCCTGGGCAGTGTGGTCGAGATTGAAACCAACGGCCCGCAGGAGCAGGCAGCTATGGATGCGCTTTTGGCATTAATGGCTGACAAGTTTGGAGAAGGTGAGTGACTGTTTCTTCGCTCTTTACAAGTAGGGGCCGCGGAACCGGCTTTGCCGGGCCGCAGGCGCAGCGGCCCCCTCGGGGGGCAGGAAGCTACGCGAAGCGAGCGACCGTGGGGGCACTCAATTGACTTTTAGTGTTCACGGATTGGCTGTTTCTCGCGGGATTGCGATTGGCCGTGCCGTTCTGGTGGCTTCCAGCCGTGCCGATGTGGCGCATT
>JAZKIK010000731.1:0-5678 GCA_040384925.1 Pseudomonadota bacterium
GTGAGTACGGCTTCGGTGGAGGAGGAGAGTGTTAGTCCGAAGAATGGGAGGTGAGCTTATGAGTTCGCACAACAGCCCATGGACTACGTTGAATTAGGACGCTTTGATGACCCTGCCATTTCTGTTTACGGTCGAAGTTGCATTTGAAATTTCTGGACGCGGCTGCGTCCTCGCTCCTGGCGTAGGCGAGGACGCTGAAGTCTCAAATGTGCGTGTCGGCGACTTGATCCGTTTGGTCAGACCGAACGGAGAAATAACTGATACAAGCATTCACGGCGTCGAAATGCTCAACTATAGAAGGGGGAGCCCTCCCAGGAAATTGGCCCCCATTTCACTACCAAGGCCACTGACCAAACATGACGCTCCGCCTGGTACTTTGGTCTATTACCTTGGCTCTGGAAAAATTATTTGAAGTAAGTGTCAGTGTGTCGTTCCTGTAGCACTCATCCTGCCTCAAACCCCTTCAGGCCTCGCCAACCCAACCACCTCCACCACACTCTGCGCCTTGCCCAGCCCCCAGCAAGCATTGATCAGCTCACTAGTCCGCCCAACCCCCAAAATCTCATCGGCCAGCCCCTGGAATTTTGCTTCAAGCTGTGAATCCGACATCGGGTTTTGCAGCGAACCAATCGCGTGTTCAACAAACACATGTACACGGCGGCCATCGGTCAGTACGGCGGTGACGTCGGCGCTGGCTTCGGCTATGGAGTCGTCAACCGTGGCGACAACTTTGCGGCGCAGGGCGACCATGGCGGGGCTGTTGACCAGGGCGTCGTCAAACTCTTCTTCTGCGGCGCGGCCAAAAGTCAAGCCTGCGGCGCAGCCGTGGTACACGCTGAATTTGGCTTGCAGGCCGTCTTGCGGTTCTTTTTTGCCTGTCAGTTCCAGTACCAAGGAATGCACCTTGAGCTCGATCCGTTCAACCTGCTCCGGGGTCACGCCCTGGGCGCGCAGCTGGGCGCAGGCGTCTATGCTGGGGTGGATCACGATACCGCAGGCAAAGGGTTTGTAGCTGTTGAAGGATATTTCAAAACGCAGGCCCAGCTCGCTGGTGATTTCGTTCCAGTCGTTTTTGGTGGAAACCGTCTGCATCATGCCGCGTGGGGCTTCCAGTGCCTTGGGGCTGGCGGTGTAGCCCTTGCTGGCCAGCAGGGCCGACATCAGGCCCGCACGTGCGGCGCCGCCGGGGTGAAAAGGTTTGGTCATGGTGCCAAACTGTTCGCGCATGCCAACCGGTTGTGATGCGGCAATGCCCAGCGCCATGGCGGTTTTTTGCACATCGAGTTTCAGCAGACGGGCGCAGGCTGCTGCGGCACCCAGGGTGCCGGTAGAACCTGTGATGTGCCAGCCGCGGTCGTAATGGTCGGGGTACATGGCGTTGCCAACGCGGCAGGCCACGTCAATGCCAATCACCAGTGCATCAATCACTTCGCGGCCCGAAATGCGCAGTGTTTCATCCGGGTTATTGCCTGTGTGCTCTGCCAGCGCCAGAATCGCCGAGGCGACCGGCCCGGCCGGGTGGATGATGGTCTTGAGATGGGTGTCGTCAAAGTCAAAGGTGTGTGAGGTGATGCCGTTGATCAGCGCAGCGCTGGCCATGTCTACTTTTTCAGCACGGCCCAGCACGCTGGCCTGCGCGGCGGGCTGCAGCATGTTGACGGCGGCCAGTGCTGCCTCGGCAGCTTCATGGTGTGTGGCACCGACGGCGCAGCCCAGCCAGTTCATGAAGGTGCGGTGCGCCTCATGGTCAACCGTGGCGTTCCAGCCACCGGCTTCAAAACCGGGGTGTGTGGCCACAAACTGCGCCAGAATTTGTGTGACAGGAGGGGCGTTGTGGTCGGCGGCGACCTGGGTATTGCGGGCCATGTTGTAGTTTAGTAGTGGCAAACGGGTTGCCAGTGGTTGAGAAAAGTGGGTTAAGGATTTTTGCTATCTATTCAATAGCATTCAAGCATGCGGCTTTGGCGCGGCAGGCACTTTTGATGGGTAGCTCGTTTTACCCGGTGTTTGTTCCAGGCCGTTCACCCTGAGCCTGTCGAAGGGCTGTTTGAACAGGCAGGCGGCTTCGACAAGCTTGCTTCGACTTCGCTCAGCACAGGCAGCTTCGACAAGCTCAGCTCGAACGGTTTTTTGGGCTGATGTGAACATTGGGGTTTGAGCCGCAATCCGGACGGCGTCGGAGACCCCGGTTGTGGTTTTTTGTCGTGCATTGATGCCTTGTCGAACATGGATCAAGTCCGGGATGACACCCTCTTTTCGTTGCGGGTTTGGTAGTTGTGGCACATCATGCATCCAGCTCGATTTTTCGGTCCTTGGCCAGTTTGGTCCAGCGCACGATGTCGGTCTTGATGAAGTCTGCAAACTGCTCGGGTGACATCACGGTGGGCTCAATCGCCTCGACTGACAGTTTTTCGCGCAGGTCAGGTGCTTTCAGCACCACGGCAAGCGATTCATTGAGCTGTTTGACGATGGCTGGCGGCATACCTGCCGGGCCTACGACGCCGTACCACTGTTGGGCATCAAAACCCTTGAAGCCGGATTCGTCCAGCGTTGGCAAATCCTTGAACTGCGGGTGGCGCACCAGGCCTGTCACGGCCAGTGGCCGAACGCGGCCAGAGCGGATATGCGGTACGGCAGCGGCCAGGCCGGGGAACATGGCCTGTGTCTGTCCGCCCATCAGATCGGTAAAAGCGGGGGCCACACCACGATAGGGAATATGAACCATAAAGGAGTTGATCTGCTGCTTGAACAATTCCATGGTCAGGTGTGTCAATGAACCCTGGCCGGCCGAGCCGTAGCTGACCTTGCCTGGGCTTTTGCGCACGTATTCAACAAACTCCTGCACGGTCTTGACGGGCAGGGCGCTGTTGACGACCAGCACATTGGGCGTGGCACCAATCATGCCTATGGGCGTGAAGTCTTTGATCGGGTCATAAGGCAGCTTGCGGGTGGCCGGGCTGGTGCCGTGGGTGGCAACGTAGCCCTGCATCAGGGTGTAGCCGTCAGGTGCGGCGCGTACTGTGGCCTGGCAGGCAATCACGCCGCCGCCGCCGCCCTGGTTGTCCACAATAAAACTTTGCTTGAGCAGGTTGCCCCAGCGTTCTGTGACGGTGCGGCCCACCATGTCGCTGCCGCCACCGGCTGCCACAGGCACGATGTAGCGGATTGGTTTTGACGGGTAGGCGGTCTGCGCCAGTGCGATGCCAGGCGCAAAAATCAGTGCGGGGCTGGCCTGCAAGGCCTTTAAAAGGGTTCTTCGTTGCATGGTTTTGTCTCCGGGGGTTTTGTGAATGAATATTGTTTTTATGGGGGTGGCGCTGCAGCGGGTACGGCGTCAATCTGGCGGCTGTAGGCGTCACTGACGTGGCGTGACATCAGGGCTTCGCAGCGTGCTGCGTCGGCATCACGCAATGCCTGGACAATCTCGACATGTTCGGCAATCGAGACCTGCATGCCCACGTCCTGCGACAGATTTTTAAGCCGTGACAGGTGCAGCTTTTGCACAATGCCCCGATAGGTTTCTGCCAGTTGCCGGTTGCCGGCCGCTTCAACAATCGCCCAGTGAAAACGCAGGTTTTCACCGTAATAGGACTGCACATCATGCAGGCTGGCGGCGTGCAGCATGGCTTGGACCGATGTTGTCAGCAGGGCCAGCAGCGGCGCGCGTTTTTCAGCGTCCAGCATGGCGGCGCAGCGCCCGGCAAAACCATCAAGCAGGCCGCGCAACTGGTACAGGTCGCGAATTTCGCTGGCGTCCAGCTGGCGCACAAAAACACCTGAATGTTTGCGTGAAGTCACCAGACCCGAGCTTTCAAGCTCGCGCAGCGCCTCGCGCACCGGCACCCGCGACACCTGCAGGCGGCTGGCCACATCGGGCTCGTTGATGCGTTGGCCGGGAATCAACACGCCTTTCAAAATCAGCGCCAGCATGTCGTCGCGCACAAGTTTGGACAGCGAGGTCTCGCGGATGTCGGTCAGGCGGTCGGCAGAGGATTCGGTAAACCAGGGCAGCATGGTGTTTGTCATTTGTATTTGATATATCGTATACGAAAATGCTTGAAACGCAAAAAACGCCTTGAGTGAAGGCGCTGTCTGGGCGTGGGGTTTGCGAAAAGGGCGTCAGTTCAGTCGTTTGTCATCACGTATTTCACGCGCTTCAACGTCGACCACATCACCGGGTTTGCCATTTTGATCTGCTGCCTCACGCGCCGCCGCAGCACCCGGCCACATGCCTTGTGGTGAAAAACGCTGAAAGCGTGCAAACACCATGGGTTCGGGTTTTTTGCCAGTCAGCAAGGCCTTGATGCGGCTGAAAATCAGCACCAGCACGGCCGCCACAATCAGGCTGACAGCAAAAATCGCGGCAAACAGGCCGAGAACAAGTTTCAGAACAAAACGCAAGATTTGGCCGATCACAGACTTCCTTTAAGCGATAAACGTCTTGTAGCTTGGGCTGAAAAGGTCAGTTTCAAGTCTGATGGGTAGAGCGTTTCAGGGACATGAAGTTCAAAAATTCAGTTTTGTGTCATCTCGCACTCGATCCGGGAGGCTTCGATAGGGCCTGTCGTGAGCCCGTCGACAGGCTCAGCCCGAACGGTTTCGAAGCCAAGTCAACTGAAGTGAACAGTATTGCCGCTTGATCCAATAGTGTCCGTTCAAGGCCGTTCACCCTGAGCTTGTCGAAGGGTTGTTTGCATGGTGGCAGAGGCTTCGACAGGCTCAGCCCGAACGGTTTCGAAGCCAAGTCAACTGAAGTGAATGGTATTGCAGCTCGATCCAATAGTGTCCGTTCAAGGTCGTTCGCCCTGAGCTTGTCGAAGGGCTCAGCCCCAACGGCTTTGAAGCCCAAGTGAACGGCATTGAGTCAAGCCCGCAATGACGGCGACTGGATACCAAAACGGGAGGTTGTTTGACAGTTCTGGTAGCTCTTACCAGCGAATGCCCAGCTTGATGAAAAGTTTCGACACCACAAACAGCGGGCCCACCCACAAGTACTGGATATCTTCAAAAAACGAGGGTTTTTTGCCTTCAATCCTGTGGCCTATGAACTGCAATATCCACGCACCGACGAAAATCGCCACACAAAGCGGCAGCAAGCTGGCACCCATGCTCATCAGCACGGCAAACATCAGCGCCGCAAAAACCACCATGGTCAGCAGAAACACCAGCGACAGCCGGGCGTAATAAACCATGCTGGCCGCCACAAACACATAGGCGACCCAGGGGTGCAGCGCAAACATCATGCCGACCAGGCTCAGCATGATGAGGGGAATGGCAATGAAATGAATCAGCTCATTGCGCGGGTTCTGGTGGCTTTCCCCGTAGTGCGCCAGCAGTTCATCAACGCGGCGCGGCTGGGTGTCGGGATTGGGTGCAGTAGTGGTGCTCATCAAGGGGCTCCTGGGGGCTGGCTTGTCTTTTTTGACTTTAAAGCATGCGCTGTTTTGCGCAAGTCCCTGTTGGGACTTGGGGGCTTGGGGGTTTCCCTTGGTGCGGCTGTGTCATCAGGCAAGATAAAACGGTCTTGATCTGCAACAGGGCTATACTTTTTTGATGAACACTCAACTTCTTGAACAAGCCCGGTTGCTCAGTCTGCCGGAGCAACTGGAACTGGTGGAAGCGTTGTGGGACAACATCGCCAGTTATGCTGGAAATTTGATGCCGGGTGCAGCGCAGGC
>JAZKIK010000732.1:0-1794 GCA_040384925.1 Pseudomonadota bacterium
CGGCTTCTCGACCGGCGAGCGCTTCCTTGCGGTGCTGCCACTGAGCGCGCTGGCTCGAATGTGCCTTGAGTGAAGCGCAAAAAGCTTCCATCGTTGGAATGCCTGTGCGTTGTAGCTTCAAACCAGCCAGCGCAGTCGGTGGCATGGGGCGCTGAAAAGCATTTTTATTGTGCCAGGTGGCCTGCAGCGTTGGTATGCCGGTCTCGCTGATTTGAATTCGCAATTCCAGCGCGGGTAAACGGTTGTCTATGGCATGTTGTAGAAACTCTGCGGTGCCGCCGGGTTTACCTGCTGGCGCATCGGCTGGCAGCAAGCAGACCACCACGTCCGCCAGCGCCATGATTTCAAGGTTGACGTCCTGAAAGCGTTCAACCCGCTCCAGCGCGTCGCTGGCCACCCGCTCCTCAATGATGTGGGGGCTTTGAAGCAGTTCGCGAGCCGTTGCAGCTTGCGCGTCTGTGAAGTCAGGCGAGCCACTCTTGCTCACGCCAGCCAAAAAGTCATTGCGCTGCTGGGGCAAAAACAGTCTTTGGGGCCATTGCAATGCCTGGCAAGCCTGCGTGAAGAGCGTATCTGCACCTGATGCCAGTGACGAAACACCGCATGGAAAGTATGGCTCCATCAAACCGAGCGTTTCACGCAGCCCATCCAGTTCAGCTTGAAGAAGTGGCACCAGGCTAGCGCTAAGCCAGCCAGCGTCTAGGCCGGGATACGCGCAAGAGTCGAATGGTTTGCGTGCGCCAGCAAAGCCCACATGCATCACCGTCGGAATACCGGGCGTCGCTGCTGAAGTGACCGGGTGTTGTTTAACCATTGTTTCCGCCAATTGCAGTTCGTTTACGAGGCGTTAACAAGTGTATCAATCGAGTTTGAATGTGAGGCTGTTCAAAATCGCTCTCTGCATCCTGACCGCAAGAGATTGACTGGCTGGCTTTTCCGCATCCCTTAATGGTAAGCCGTGTAGCTAAAGCATGGGGCGCAGTCTGCAAACCTTTAAAAGGGCTTGCCTACAGGATTTTGGCTTTGTGCAAGCTTGGGCCGCGTTCAGCTCCGAAAGCGCCGCCGAGCTGAACAGTGGGGGTCGGGTCTTGCAAAGCAACAATTCTTTGACCGAGATTCCCCGTATGCCAAGAGCTACATATGCTTCCTAATTCACTATCAATAAAGTAGCTTTTCGCGCACGTATTTATTGGCCTGGGGGCACTTTGGATACGGGAAAATGGCTTTTTTTGAGTCGGTTAGGTTATCCCCGCTGCAATTTGAACCCAGCCAGATATTCGCCTGCGAAAGCGTCAAAAACTGTCCTCGCTGGGGCCTTTTTTGGCAAAAGCTGCGGCTTTAGCCAAACCTATGGTTTTAGCTTCGACGACCTAAGCCCGACAGGCTTTGGGCCCTGCATCCGGCCAGCACCCGCAAAACGGTACGTTAGTTAGTGTCCAGCCGGAAACCTCGGAAAGCCACGCCCAGCTTGGGTTTGACCTGTTTTTTGAGGCACGAAGATTTTCACGAAAAACTTGCTGTAGCTATAGAGGTTTTTGAAATCTCATCCCAAACGAAGATTTTCAGAAAATCTTCGTTTCGAAAATCAGCCTGCAAGCCACAGTCAGCTTGGTTTTCAGGGTTTTCTGTCAGGCACTAATTAGCGCTTAAAAATCTCAAAACCCATCCAGCGGCAGCACCCTGCCCTGCGAGGCTGCAGGCGCTGCCACGCCCAGCAGGCGCGACAGTGTGGGGGCGATGTCGACCTGGTCAACCGGCGCATCAATCCTGCCCGGTTTGATCCAGGCGGGGCCA
>JAZKIK010000732.1:1804-2129 GCA_040384925.1 Pseudomonadota bacterium
GATCAGCAGTGGCACATTTGTGTCATAAGGGTGCGGGGAGCCGTGTGTGGCGGGGGCGTTGCCGAACATCCAGCCGGGTTTGAGGGTGTATTGCACATCACCTGAAATTTCGGCATGCCATGATTTTTTGAGCTGTTCAAACAGCGGCTCGCCTGCGCGGCTGCCGGTTTCAAATTCGCGGCGGGTGTAGGCGGCGGCAAAACCGGCCTCCAGCAGCAGCAGACTGCGGGTTTCTTCGGCCAGATCGTTGATGGCCACACCTTTTTCAAGGGCCAGTTTTTTGTCAAACAACACGCTGGAGCCTGAATAACCAAACATCCATTTG
>JAZKIK010000732.1:2139-3845 GCA_040384925.1 Pseudomonadota bacterium
GCCACGCGGCATCGGTGCCAGCGCCAAAACGCTTTTCGAGTCCGGCCTGCAGGCGCTGGGCGACCGGGCCGCTGCTGACACGGCCGGAAGGCTGGCCCCGGCTGGCGCTGACTTCGGGCGTGGGCATGAAACCGTGGTCGGCGGTCAGCACGGCGATGTAGTTGTTTTTGCCCATGCGCGCGTCCAGGTCGCTGAAAAAGGTTTGCAGCAAACGGTCAAGCTGCAAAAAATGGTCATGTGAAAGGCGCGATTCCGCGCTGAAAGCGTGGTTGACGTAGTCATGGCCCGACAGGCTGACAACAAGAATGTCGGGGCTGTTGTCCTGCCCCAGCTGTTCACCGGCCATGGCGGCACGGGCAAAGTCCAGCGACATGGTATCGACAAACGGGCCGCGCAGCAGCGAGCTGTAAAAACGCGGGCCGGGCGCGTCGTCAGCCGCAGCACCATACATCATGGGCAAAGCGCCGCCCGCCGGGCCAAACCAGGGCTGCCTGTCGGGCAGTGACCTGGCGTAGGCTGCTTCAGGCAACAGTGCTTTCCATTCGGTTCTGAAAAAGCGATCTGCGGGTTTGCCAGCGTTGAAGGCCTTGACCCAGGCTGGATGCACGGGCATGTAATAGGTGGTTGAAGCAAACTCGCCCGTTGCGCCCATATACATGTAGGCGGTGCCGCTTTTGCCTGCGGGAAGAATTGCTCCCCTGTCTTTGCCCGAAATGGCAATCACTTTGGAACGCCCGTCAACCCGGCGAAGCACATCACCCACGGTTTCGGCCTTGAGGTTTTTCGGGCTGGTGCCGTCAAACGGGTTTGTGCTGTGGCCTATGTAACTTGCCGATGTGTCGCCGGTGCAATACATGGGCGTACCGCTTGCTGCATCACGCCACTCGTTGCCTATGATGCCGCTGCGTTCGGGGTAAGCGCCGGTCAGCAGTGTGGCGTGGCCCGCAGCGGTCACGGTATAGGCATGGCCGTAGTTTGAATTGGCAAACCAGGCGCCCCGGTCAAGAAAACGGGCAAAACCGTCAGGTGCAAGCTGGTCGCGGTAGTCAAGCACCTGGCGCTGCGGCAGGCCGTCAACGACGACAAGAACCAGCAATTTTGGCGGTGCCTTGGCCGGGGGATTTGGGGAGTTTGCGCAGGCTGCCAGCAAAACGGCTGCGGCCACGGCAGGCAAAAAACATCGAAAAGTGAAGTTCATGGATTGATGTTAGTGCCTGCAAAGTGCTTTTTAGAACATCGTGTTTTCGTTGGCAGATTTCTCGGGTACGGCCTGTATGACATCCCAGTGTTCGACGATCTTGCCGTTTTCAAGCCGGAAGATGTCTACTATGGCACTGCCCAGGGCGCCTGGTTCTGGCATTGAATGAACATGCAGCACTACAAGATCACCCTGGACAATCACACGTTTGATCTCGGACTTTTGCTGGGGAGAAGTCTTTTTGAGGTAGTTGATAAAACCCTTGAGCGCGTCCAGTCCGTTCGGAACCCTGGGGTTGTGCTGGATGTACTGCGGACCCACGAAGGCGGCGAGTCCTTCGACGTCTTTTTTGGCAAAAGCAGTGTCGTAAAAGGCAAGTACCGTGGCCTTGTTTGACTCTTCCTGTGGTGTCAGGGCGTGGGCTGAAACAGCTGTCAGTACGATAAAGGCGGACAGTACGGTGCTTAAAACGGATCGAAGTGAGATCATGATTTTCCTTGGGGATGGT
>JAZKIK010000733.1:0-468 GCA_040384925.1 Pseudomonadota bacterium
CCGCTACTTGCCCACACCGGTCAACCGTTTCAACGACGCCGGCTTCCGTATCGCCAGGACTCTTTAAACTTTAGCCCTTTGAAAAATTTTGCCCGTAAAGCACTCACAAACCAGCTACCGGGCAATGAATACCCAGGGGCTCCGCGTCAAGTGGTGTGCATCGCGTCCGATTTGGCTGCATCTGACATTTTGCCCCCGGCACCGTATTGACTCAAGTCACCACCTTCCAAGATACACCAACCCGCTTCAACTGGCTAAACCATGAACATTGCCACTCGACAAATCTGGCTCACCCAGCATCTGCCTGGGCTTGCTCTGCTTCTCACCTTGCTTTTGAGCCCCTCCGTCTGGGCGCAGCAGCGTGTTGCATTGTTGATTGGCAACAGTGAGTACAAGTACGAAGCCACGCTGAGAAACCCGGTCAGGGATGTACAACTTCTGGAGGGGATTTTCAAAGACCAGTTGCGG
>JAZKIK010000733.1:478-1957 GCA_040384925.1 Pseudomonadota bacterium
CGGGTCGCATTCCCTGATCCATGGTAAAACGATTGACCATGTGCGTTCGGTGAAAAACCTCAGCCGCGTGGACTTGCTGCGTGAGCTGGCCAGTTTTCGCCAGCGCGCCAAGGGTGCCGCTTCGGCAGTCATCTACTACAGTGGGCACGGCATGATCAACAGCCGGCGGCAGAACCACCTGTTGCCGGTGGACATGCCCAAAATCAGCGCCAATGCAGGCACTGACCCCGACACAGAACTCAAAGCCAGTGCCGTGTCAGAAGATGAGTTGATTGATGCTGTTGAGGGTGCGGCAGTGCAACTGGTCATTCTGGATGCCTGCCGTGACAATGGTTTTACCAGTGGCAGAAGCGGCACCAAAGGCCTGGCCCGTCGTGCTGACATGCAACGCAACCGCCTGATTGCCTATGCCACAGAAGAAGGCCGTATCGCCCAGGATGGCAGCGGCAACAACAGCCCTTATGCCAGAAGCCTGGCCCGGCATCTGGCAAAAACGGATGCGCCGCTTCTGAAGGTGTTTGATGATGTGGCCGATGATGTGCTGCAAGAGACCAACAATACGCAGTACCCGACGCGCAGTGGCAATATGCGGGTGGATACTTATCTGGTGGCCCGCCTTAGCGCTGACCAGGCAATCAAAGACTGCGCCGCATGCCCCGAGCTGGTGGTAGTGCCTGCGGGCAGTTTGGTGATGGGCAGCAGTGCGGCCGAACAAAGCCTGGCCAATGCAGCAGGCATTGTGGTGAAATATACGAGCCTAGAAAGCCCACAACACAAGGTAAGCGTGCGAAGTTTTTCGGCAGGCCGCTACGCCGTGACCAAGGGTGAGTTTGCCGCCTTTGTACGCGCTAAAAGCTACCAGACCGAAGCAGAGCTGGGTGATGGTTGCTATGGCTGGGTGGGCACTGAATGGAAAACAGACAAGGCCAAAAGCTGGCGCAACCCCGGTTATACCCAAGCTGACGATCACCCCGTAGTATGCGTATCCTGGAACGACGCCCAAGCCTATACGACATGGTTAAGCCAGACCAGCGGCAAAATTTATCGGTTGCTGAGTGAGGCCGAGCGTGAATTTGCAGCGAGAGCAGGTAGTCAAAGTGCATTCTGGTGGGGAGACGGCATCACTACAAGCCAGGCCAACTACGACGGCAACTACAGCTACAACGGTAGCCCCAAGGGAGAGTACAGGCAAGGCACAGTGCCCGTGAACAGCTTCAAGGCCAACGCTTATGGGCTGCACAACGTACACGGCAACGTCTGGGAGTGGGTGGAAGATGTATGGCACGAAAATTACGGTGGAGCGCCCACGGATGGCAGCGCCTGGACCACGGGAGGGGACACAGCGCGGCGCGTGCTTCGCGGCGGTTCCTGGGTCAACATCCCGGGCGATCTTCGCTCCGCCAGCCGTGTCAGGAACTCGCCGGGCAACCGCGACAGCGGCACCGGGTTCCGTATCGCCAGGACTCTTTAAACTTTAGC
>JAZKIK010000734.1:0-6300 GCA_040384925.1 Pseudomonadota bacterium
CATGAAACCACCCGCCCATGCCCGCTGACAATCCCGTTGCTCATGCCGCCGCCGCAGATGCAGCGCTGGCTGAGCCTGCGCCGCCGGTGCAGCGCATCATCAAGGTCAGGCGGGACTACAACAGCTGGGTGGGCAGTGAGACGATGGAGGACTATGCCTTGCGGTTTACGCCGCAGCGCTTTCGCAAGTGGTCTGAATGGCGGGTGGCGAATACGGCTTTTGGGGCGGCTTCGTTTCTGATTCTGGAGGCGGTGGGGGCCACGCTGCTTGTTAAATACGGTTTTACCAACGCTTTCTGGGCGATTGTGGCGACCGGGCTGATCATTTTTTTAGCCGGTTTGCCGATCAGCATTTATGCGGCGCGTTATGGCGTGGACATGGATTTACTTACGCGGGGTGCGGGGTTTGGTTATATCGGCTCGACTCTCACATCGCTGATCTATGCCTCTTTCACCTTTATCTTTTTTGCGCTTGAGGCCGCTGTCATGGCTTATGCGCTTGACTTGGCGCTGGGCATTCCGCCGAGTTGGGGTTACCTGATCTGTGCTTTAGTAGTGATTCCGCTGGTCACGCACGGGGTGTCTGCCATCAGCCGCCTGCAGGTCTGGACGCAGCCTTTATGGCTGGTGATGCTGGTTGTGCCCTTTGTGTATGTGTTTGCGCGTGACCCTGGCGCTTTTTCAGGTGTTCTGCACTACGGTGGTGAAAAAGGGGTAGGTGGACAGTTTGATTTGCACTTGTTTGGTGCGGCTTTGACGGTTGGCATCGCCTTGATCACCCAGATGGGGGAGCAGGCTGACTATTTGCGCTTCATGCCGGTGCATAACCAAACCAATCGCTGGTGGTGGTGGGGCAGTGTTTTGGTCGGTGGGCCTGGCTGGGTTGTTCTGGGGGTTATCAAGATGCTGGGTGGTGCCTTGCTGGCTTACCTGGCCATCAGCAATATGGTGCCGCTGGACCGTGCGGTGGACCCGAACCAGATGTATCTGGCGGCTTATGAATATGTGTTTCCAAACTACCAGCTGGCGGTGGCTGCAACTGCGCTGTTTGTGGTCATTTCGCAGCTCAAGATCAATGTGACCAATGCTTATGCGGGCTCGCTGGCCTGGTCCAACTTTTTTTCGCGCATCACACACAGCCACCCTGGCCGGGTGGTGTGGGTGGTGTTCAACACGCTGATCGCCTTCATGCTGATGGAGATGAATGTGTTTCAGGCCTTGGGTGATGTGCTGGGGCTTTATTCAAACATTGCAATTGCCTGGATCATGGCGGTGGTGGCTGACCTGGTCATCAACAAGCCGCTGGGCCTGTCGCCGCCGGGCATCGAGTTCAAGCGTGCTTATCTGTATGACATCAACCCGGTGGGTGTGGGTGCGATGGCGCTGGCTTCGGTGCTGTCGGTTACCGCACACTTGGGGCTGTATGGCGAGATGGCGCAGGCTTTTTCTGCGGTGATTGCCATGGGCACGGCTTTTGTCACGGCACCACTGATTGCCTGGGCAACCAAGGGGCGTTATTACATTGCGCGTGGCGAGGCGGCATCGCCTTTGGCTGATGCCGGCAGCTACAAACGGTATGCCACACAAAAGTGCGTGATCTGTGAACGTGACTACGAAGGCCCGGACATGGCGCATTGCCCGGCCTACCAGGGGACTATCTGTTCGCTTTGCTGCACGCTGGACGCACGCTGTGGCGACCTGTGCAAACCGCACGCCAGCCTGTCGGCCCAGTGGTCGGCTGCATTGCGCTGGTTGCTGCCGCGCCGTGCCTGGCCTTATCTTGACACCGGGCTGGGTCACTTTTTGCTGCTGATGCTGATCATTGTGCCGCTGCTGGCCAGTGTGTTTGGCCTGCTCTACCACCAGGAGCTGGGTGCACTGGCCGGGGTGCAGGAGCTGGGCATTTCGTCCGACTCAGCCCTGCGCTCGGGTTTTTTGAAGGCCTATATGGCGCTGCTGGTGATTGCCGGGCTGGTCGCCTGGTGGCTGGTGCTGGCGCACAAAAGCCGCCAGGTTGCGCAGGAGGAGTCGAACCGCCAGACCCATTTGCTGAACGAGCAGACACAGGCGCTGCACCGGCAGACACTGGCCCTGCGGCATGAGATTGACTCGCACCGGCAGACTGACGAGGCCTTGCAGCAGGCCAAACGTGTGGCCGACCAGGCCAACCAGGCCAAAAGCCGCTACATCAGCGCCATCAGCCATGAGCTGCGCACACCGCTGAACAGCATATTGGGCTACGCGCAGCTGATGGGCGAAGACGCCGCGATTCCGCCGCACCGCAAACAGGCCGTCAGTGTCATCAAACGGGGTGGCGAACATTTGTTGTCATTGATTGAAGGCACGCTGGACATTGCCCGCATCGAGGCCGGCAAACTGACCTTGAATGTCAGGCCGATGCAGTTCGCTGACTGCGTGCACGAGATGGCCGGCATGTTCGAGTTGCAGGCCGCCGCCAAAGGCCTGGGTTTTGTATTTGAGGCCAGTGGCATCTTGCCCGACATGGTGCGGGCCGATGAAAAGCGCGTGCGGCAGATCTTGATCAACCTGCTGGGCAACGCCATCAAGTTCACGGCCAGGGGCCAGGTTACCTTCAGGCTGCGCCATGCGCGCGAGATGGCCTATATCGACATTGAAGACACCGGCCCCGGCATGACCGAGGCTGAACTGGCGACCATTTTTGAGCCCTTTGCGCGCGGCACTACAGCCGGCCAGAGTGTGGGCGGCACACCGGGTGCGGGTCTGGGTCTGACGATTGCAAAAATGTTGACTGACCTGATGGGCGGCGAGATGACTGTGGTCAGCAAACCCGGTGAGGGGTCGATTTTCAGGATACGGCTGTTTTTGCCTGAAGTGCATGGCTTGCCGGGCGCAGGCGAGGGCACCAAACCCGCACGGCGGCGGCCACGCGCCTACCTTGGGCCGCGCCGCAAACTGCTGGTGGTTGACAACGAGGAGCCCGACCGTGAGCTGCTGGTACAGGTGCTGGAGCCCCTGGGTTTTGAGCTGCGCACCGCCGCCAGCGGCCATGACTGCCTGGACCTGATGGCCGCCGGGTTGCAGCCCGACGTGATTTTCATGGACCTGGCCATGCCCGGCATTGACGGCTGGGAAACCCTGCGCCGTATACGCAGCGCAGGCCACACCGGCATCCATCTGGCGATTGTGTCGGCCAATGCCTTTGACAAGGGGCTGGACAACGATGTGGGCGTCAGGCCCGAAGACTTCATCCTCAAGCCGGTGCGCCATACCGAGTTGCTGGACTGGCTGGAAAAGCGTCTGGGCCTGGTCTGGCTGTATGAACCCCTGCCCGATACAGCTGATGCCAGTGGTTTGCCTGCACTTGCCGCGCCACCCAGGGTGCTGCCGGAAGCCGCACAACTTGCGGCCTTGCTGGAAGTCGTTAACCTTGGGTTTTACCGAGGCATCATGAACAAGCTTGCAGAGATCGAAACCCGGCAACCGGCGACCAGCGTTTTTGTTGAAGACATGCGCTTGCTGGCGCGCCGTTTTCAGTTTGAGGCCATGAGCCAGCAGCTTACTGCAGGGGAGGCAGGTCATGAACAAGGCATTTGAGGCCTCGCGGCCCGGCGCTGCAGACAGTGCAGGCAGTGCGGCGCTGGACGCCAGGCTGGACCACACACTGGACCGCGCCAACAGCGATGTGGTGCTGATCGTGGACGATGTGCCCGACAACCTTTCGGTGTTGCACGATGCGCTGGACGAATCAGGCTATACCGTGCTGGTTGCCACCAGTGGTGAAGCCGCCCTGCAGCGCGCCAGGCAGGCCCTGCCCGACATTGTGCTGCTGGACGCCATGATGCCGGGCATGGACGGTTTTGAGGTTGCCAGACGCCTCAAAGGCACAGCTGAAACCGCCCACATCCCCATTATTTTCATGACCGGGCTGACCGAAACCGAATACCTGGTCGCCGCACTGGAAGCTGGCGGGGTTGACTACGTGACCAAACCCATCAAACCCAAGGAGGTGATGGCGCGTATGGGCGTACACCTGCAGGGTGCCCGCCGCGCCCGCCAGGAGGCACGCCAGGCAGGGCAGGCGCGCAATGCACTGGATGCCTTTGGTTATGCCAGCATCACGGTGCGGCTTAGCGGCAATACAGCAGGTGAGGCCGGTGACGGCAAACTGATCTGGCAGACACCGCTGGCGCGTGAGTTGCTGATGCGTTATTACGGTACTTCAGCACCGCAGACGCCGGAGCCGGTGCTGAGCTGGCTGCGCCGCCATGTGGCCGATGCCAGGCGGCAGATCGAGCCGCCACGCCTGTCGATTGAACAAGGCCCGCGCCGCCTGACTTTCAGGCTGCACCAGCAAACCGGCGACGGTGAAGGCATTGGCGAGCCTGATGCCGACAACCGCGAAGCGGCCGGTTTGGGCGACTGGCTGATCGTGATGCGTGAAACCTCGGAAGACGCAATTGTTGAAGCCATGAGCCTGAGCTTCAAGCTCACGGCGCGTGAGGCCGAGGTGCTGTACTGGGTCGTCAAGGGCAAGATCAACCGAGACATCGGCGAGATTCTGGGCGCCAGCCCGGCCACCGTCAAAAAACACCTGGAGCGGGTTTATGTCAAGCTGGGGGTTGAAACCCGCACCGCCGCAGCCGGCATGGCCATGAACCGCATCAGGCAGCTGCATCCGCAGTTTGAGGGCTGAAGGCGTTTTGCCAGCGCTTGATTTCGTCCCTGCCAGAGGTGTTTTGGCTTTTCAAACCTCTGGATCATCGTCTTCAGCCTGATGGCCCTGAGCATCAGATACTGTGGACGGTGCCTTGCTCACCACACCCAGCTTCAGCCCAAGCACGCCCAGGATCCGGTTGATGGTCTGTACGTTTCCCTCGCTGCGCTCCTGCTCGATGTCCTGCAGTGTGCGAAACGCCACCCCGGAGAGTTTTGCCAGTTCAAGACTTGTCACGCGCATGGTTTTTTTCAAATGTCGTATTGCCTGGGGCAGTGACCATTCGGGATGGGCAAGAACATCATTGATGGCTTGCCTGCGCAAGGCCAGTTGTTGTGGCAAAGACAGGGTGGTGTATCGCTTGTCCATGGCATGGTGCCTCAGGAAAGGGCTGAAAGTTGCTTCACCTGGGCTTCGATGCCGGGGCGTAGATGCTTGTGGACATCCGTGTGCATGCCGAAATCTTCGCCATTCAAGGCTAGCTCGGCCAGTAGCGGGGCCAGCTTTTTCAGTTCTTTCAAAAGATATTCTCTGCGCAACTCTGGCACAGGTTTGTTTTTGCGGTGTTGAATGCCGCTTGTGTCCTCGCCCAGCCCGCAAACCTTGTCCAGTACCTTGTTCCAGTCAGGTCGGCCACCATCGTTGCCCTCCCAGCGGATTTGCCGGGCAATGCCATCGGGGTGCAAATACATGGGTGCAAAGTCATACAAGGGGGTGAGCCTGACGTTTCCCTCAAAGTCTCGCTGAAGCGCGGTGTTTCTCGCGTGGTTGTCCTTGTTGCCCAGGGCAAGGTTGACTACGTCACGTTTGATGTATTCAAGCAGCTCGGATTCGGGATGCGTGCATTGCTGGATCAACTGCCGGCATACCTCGTCGTGGCTGGGAACGAGGCCAAAACCAGGCAAGCCTGTCAGACTGGCAATGCTTTCCTGGGCAAGACGCACGACTCCGGTTTTTTTTACAAGCCGGTCAAATCGGGGGATGAAGAGCGCCCTTTCCTTGAGCACGAGCGGGGCGTGAACGCGCAGTCCAAGGTGTTTGGCCAATGCCATATAGGGTGCCTCATGCTGCAGGATGCTGGCCAGGCCGCTATCTGTACCGCGCCCAAACTTGACGATGAAATGCTCTTTTGCCTGTGCGTCGGGAAGTGTGTGATCGAGATACAGAAGGCCGTCCTGTGCGCGGGTGAGCAAAATTTTTGGCCATTCGCCCTGAACCCCGGATGAGCCGGCTACAAATAAACCGTGCGAGGCAAGGTATTCGGAAAAATCATCGCTGCGCTGGGCAATTTCATCGTCGGAGAACCCGCGCACCGGGCCGGTGTTCATATTGAGCCAGGCAGCGGCTTCCTTGACACGCAAGTTTCCAATGGCGTTTCCGGCACCGGCCATCAGCAATCGCCAATCGGCCACTTCTTCAGCGCTGGTTACCAGATTCAAACGACGCAGCAGTTCCGTGCGGCCAAAGCCTTGTGGAAGCATGTCGATAAGGAAAACTGGCCAATGTGGCAACTGCAGCGGCTCAAGGCCAACTGGAAAACGGCATGAGAAGGCATGAGCATCTCGCGCGCCGACATGCTCAAATGCCCAGTCCACGGCATAACCT
>JAZKIK010000735.1:0-5215 GCA_040384925.1 Pseudomonadota bacterium
GTCGCCAGTATGTCTGGTTTGTAAGCAAATACGGATCCATGGCCTGGAATGACTATTGCGGGCGACAGGTTTTCGATGATGTCAAACGTTGCTGCTACATCTGAAAACGCGTTGTCACCTTCAAGCTCGGGGAACACCACACCAAAGCCGCTTTCCCACAGTGCGTCGGCAGAAATCAGTATTTTGTGTAGGGGTTCAAAAAATATGACGGAGTGAGGGTCATGGCCTGGTGCTGCGTGAATTTCCCAGCTGCTTGCTCCAAAGCCAATGGTTGTTCCTGGTCGCAGTGTGTCTGTCAGCTTGAATTGTGGGCACTGCTGGCCTGTTGGCTGGTAGGTCAATACGACCGGGTCCCAGTTGATGACTTGTGAAGCATGTCCCGGTGGAACCAGTGTCGTCAGGCTTGGGTAGCGATTCTGCAGCGCAGCATTGCCGCCGCAGTGGTCGCTGTGCAGATGTGTATTGACCAGCATATCAAGCGGTCCTTCACCCAGGGCTGACTCGACAAGTGCCAGCGTTTGTTCTGCGTGCGTGCAGTAGCCGCTGTCCACAAGCACCGTCTGCTCGCCGCCGGTAAACAATATGTTGTTTGCCGACAGCCAGCCGCGCTCAAATACCTGAATGCCCTGAGGCAGATCAAATGCAGGCATCAGGCAGACGCCTGCATATTAAAAATATCAGGCCGGTGAGCGCAGTTCCCGCCTGAGGATTTTTCCGACATTTGTTTTTGGCAAGTCATCACGAAACTCTATGTATTTGGGGCGTTTATAGCCGGTGAGGTGCTGTTTGCAGTAGGCGCTTACATCGTCTTCGGTCAGCGTGGTATCACTTTTGACGACAAAAACCTTGATGGCCTCGCCCTGTTTTTCGTCGGCTATGCCGATGGCTGCACATTCGATCACGCCGGGGCAAAGTGAAATGACATTTTCCAGCTCATTCGGAAAGACATTAAAACCCGAAACAATGATCATGTCCTTTTTGCGGTCAATGATTCTGGTGTAACCCTGCTCGTCCATGATGCCAATGTCGCCGGTTCGCATGAATCCGTCGGTCGTGAAGGCCTTTTCATTTTCTGCTGGCTGCTGGTAATAGCCGGTCATGACCTGTGGGCCCCTGATGCAGATTTCACCCGACTCGCCCACGGGCAGGGATTTGCCCTCATCGTCCTTGATGGCGATTTCAATCCCTGGCAGCGGCAAGCCTATGGTGCCACTGAACTCCTTGTTGGTGACCGGGTTGTTGGTGCCTATGGCGCAGGTTTCGCTCATGCCCCAGCCTTCAATCATGGCGCAACCCGTCACTTCCAGCCAGTGCCTGGCTGTGCCCTCCGAGGCGGCCATGCCACCCGCCTGTGAAACACACAGGTTTGAAAAATCGACGGTTTTGAATTGCGGATGCTGGAGCAGGGCATTGAACAGGGTGTTGACTGCCGGCAGCATGTGAAAGGGCCGTTTTTTCAGCACTTCAATGAACTTGCCGAAGTCGCGTGGATTGGGTATCAGCGTCAAATGTGCGCCCCAGCGAATCGTCAGCAGGCTCAAGGTCAGCGCAAAGATGTGATACAGCGGCAGCGCAGCAATATTGTTGGTCTTGCTGACGTCGCCAATCCTTTTGAGTGCAGGTGTGAACCATTCTTCGGCCTGCAAGATGGCCGCAACGATGTTTCGATGTGTCAGAACCGCACCTTTTGAGAGCCCGGTGGTGCCGCCCGTGTATTGCAAAAAGGCAATCGAGTCGAGGTCGCAATGCGCAGCTTTCAGTGTGCGCCCGCTGCCTTCTGCAATCGCGCTGTTGAAGCGCGTGAGCACGCGACCGTCGCCCAGCGGCAGTTTGTAGGCCGGCACCAGCTTTGCGAGGTGCCGCACCGCAAAAGTGATCCACTGGCCATACCAGAAACCGAGCAAATCACCCATTGAAGCCATCACGATGTGTTTGACGGGCGTACGCTCAATCACTTCGGCCAGGGTCACGGCAAAGTTCTCAAGAATCACAATGGCTGTGGCACCTGAATCCTTGAGCTGGTGCTCAAGTTCGCGGGCTGTGTACAGCGGGTTGACGTTCACGCAGGTGTAGCCTGCCCGCAAAATTCCGGCCATGGTCACTGCAAACTGCGGTATGTTGGGCAGCATGATGGCGACCCGTGCGCCAGGCTCCAGCCCCAGGCTTTGCAGCCAGGCACCCAGGGCCGATGACAGTTCGTCCAACTGGCCATAAGACATCCAGCGATCCATGCAGACCGAAAACGGCCTTGAGGCATTTTTCTTGAACGAGGCCTCCAGCAACTGGTTCAGCGAATGAAACTGTTCGGTATCAATGTCATGGGCAACGCCCTCGGGGTAACTTTTTAGCCAATGCCTGTTCATACAAACTCCTTGCGGCGATTGTGTAAGGCTGGCAGGGGAATCTGTATGGGGCTTGTCCTAGTCAAAGCCTATTGCGGCTCCAAAGTGCGCAGTAAAACGGCCAATTTCGTCTCGCAGGTGACAGCTGTGTCGTCAAAAAGGCAGTGAACCCACATCGTTTCACGCTGTTCGATGATGTTCAAAAACTCGTCGGCACCGCCCATGTCGGCAAAAGCGTCAAATCCGGCTTCCAGAAAACCCTGGAGTGAACTGAGGCCAGCCGCCGCTGCCGGGCGGCGCATCATTTTGAGCAGGGTGCGCAAGCCAGGTTTGCGCGTCAGGCGGTTCAGCTCGCGCCCCAGATGCAAGACCACCTCCAACTGCCTGTAGCGCGCGGGCGCATCCGCCACACCTCGCCATGCATGGATGTAGCGGGCGGATTCAGATAGGTGTGTGGCCTGGCTGCCGCCGGCAAGCCACTGCCGCGCCATCAGGTCATCAAGCTGCTCTGTCAGCGCATGCACTTCTGACAGCGCGGTGGCGGTGTCCACCACTGCCTGAGGAAACAGCCTGGTGATGGTGGTGGCGATGCGGGCAAACTGCTGGTCGCGTTCGGCGTAGTCCTTGTCGCCATACAACTCATGCAGAAAAAACCTTGTCGCCGCCTCATAACGCGGGCTTTTCAGTAAATCGGCATAGGTCGCCTGAAAGCGTCTTGACTGGAAATTTTTGACCTCTGTACTGGCCTGCGCCAATGCCGGATGGTCTGCATGCTGCTGCCGGATGGTTGAAACGGCTTGCATGGCGTGGTGAATTTTTGTTGCTGCTGAGTCCATACAAACCCGGAGTTTATCTAGATGGCATGCTCTATTGAATTTCAGAACCCCATGCGAAACTCGTTTGATGCAAAGAAGAACACTGCTCAAGCTCGGGTTTGCGTCGGCTGCCGTGCTGGCGGTAGCGGGCGGTGCCAGCGCCTTGCTGCAAGGCGGCCTGGAGCGCGGCGTGCTGAGTCCGGCCGGGCGCGAGGTGTTTGGTGCCATCGGCAATGCCGTACTTGACAAAACCCTGCCTGCCGAAGCCGGCGCACGCCAGATTGCCCTGAATGGCCTGCTCAGCCGTATTGATGCACTGGTGCAGGCGCTGCCTGTGCATGCACAAAACGAGTTGTCGCAACTGCTGTCGATTCTGGCCAGCAGTGCAGGGCGCCGCACACTGGCCGGGCTGAGCCAGCCCTGGGCCGAGGCAGCAATTGCCGATGTGCAGCAGGCGCTTGAAGGCATGCGGCTTTCCCGTCTGGCGCTGCGCCAGCAGGCTTATGCCGCACTGCATGACATTGCCGCCGGGGCCTATTTTTCCGATCCCTCCAGCTGGGCTGTTCTGGGCTACCCCGGCCCATTGAAATTTTAAGGTGAACGACAAGGCATGAGTCAATTGAAAGATCCTGTCCGCGAGGGCATACAGCGCGGCTGGAAAGTCTCGGGCGGCCCACTGGGCCGCACGGCTGAAAAAATCGTTTGTGATGTCGTCATCATCGGCAGCGGGGCCGGTGCCGGCATTACCGCCGAGTTGCTGGCCAAAGCCGGTTTACAGGTGGTGATGGTTGAAGAAGGCCCGCTCAAAAGCAGTGCTGACTTCAACCAGAAAGAGTCCGAAGCCTACCCCTCGCTGTACCAGGAAAGCGCAGCCCGCAAAACCGAAGACAAGGCCATCAACATCCTGCAGGGCCGGTGTGTAGGCGGCTCCACCACCGTGAACTGGACCAGTTCATTTCGTACACCCGCGTCCACACTGAGGTTCTGGCAACAACGCTTTGGCCTCGACGGCTATTCGGTTGAAGCGCTGGCACCGTATTTTGCACAGGCCGAGCAGCGCCTGAACATCACGCCCTGGCTGGTTGCGCCCAATGAAAACAATGACTTGTTGCGTCGCGGCGCAGCAAAACTTGGCATTCCGGCGTCAAGCATTTCACGCAATGTCAAAGGCTGCTGGAACCTGGGCTCCTGCGGCCTCGGCTGCCCGACCAATGCCAAGCAGTCGATGCTGGTGACGACGATTCCAGCTGCGCTGGATAAAGGCGCACAACTGCTGACCGAAACCCGTGCCGAGCGTTTTGAGCTGGCCAATGGCCGGGTGAAAGCGCTGATTTGCCGGAATATTGAGCCAAATGGGGCTCATGCGCAATCGTCGCAGTCACAGGCAGATATCAAAATAGTAGCGAAACACTATGTTCTGGCGGGCGGTGCCATCAATTCCCCGGCGGTGTTGCTGCGCTCCAGCGCACCTGACCCGCAGGGCACCCTGGGCAAACGGACTTTTCTGCATCCGGTGGTGATGTCTTCAGCCGTGTTCGAGCAAAAAGTGGAAGCCTGGAGCGGCGCGCCGCAAAGCATTTACACCGATCATTTTCTTGAAACCCCGGCGATAGATGGTGCCATCGGCTACAAGCTGGAAGCACCGCCCCTGCATCCGGTGATTTTTGCATCCACCGTGCCCGGTATTGGGCAAAGTCAGCACGATCTGCTCAAGTCTTTCCCCCACAACCACACCTTGTTGGCGCTGTTGCGTGATGGTTTTCATGATGAGGCACCGGGTGGCAAGGTCAAATTGCGCGGTGATGACTCCGCCGTGCTTGATTACCCGTTAACGGATTTTGTGATGGACGGTGGCCGCCGGGCCTTGCTGTCGATGATGGAAATCCAGTTTGCCGCTGGTGCAAAACAGGTTTTGCCGCTGCACGAAATGGCCAAACCCTATACCTCCTGGGCCGAGGCGCGTGATGCCCTCAACAGGCTGCCCATGAAACCGATGCTGACCAAGGTGGTAAGCGCTCACGTCATGGGCGGATGCGGGCTTGCTGCATCTGAAAAAGA
>JAZKIK010000736.1:0-2226 GCA_040384925.1 Pseudomonadota bacterium
GACGTTTTTTCGCCTCTGATGTAGTGCGGAAAGTAGGTGTAAACAAAAAACTCAAAGTCGTTTTGTGCCCTGGTGCGCCGGATGTCGCGGGCGGTTGCGTCGGTGGCAAAGCCGCTGCAGGCGGCTTCGACCAGTTTGCGCGTCTGGTCGGCAAACCCGGCCAGTTCGGCAAGAAAGTCTTTGTCGCGTAGCTTGAGCTGTTTGGCCATCAGGCACCCGAGCCGAATTCGGCGACAAACTCAGGGCCGGTGCGTTCCACCAAGACCAGGAACTGGTCGAGTATTTTTGGGGCTTCCTTGCCGATTTGGGCCGTCATGAACTTGACAACGTCCATGGCTACGGCCAGGCGGTTGCCGTTGGGCATTGCGCGGCTGGCGGCACCGATGGACTTGCTGTAACCGTCCATCAACTTGAGCAGGATGCTGGCGCGGGTTTCTGGTGCCATGTCGGGCGTCGTTTTGAGGGCTTCGATAGTGACCAGGAATTGCTCTGACAGGCCGCCCAGCACTTCGTTGGCCATTTCTTCCATGCCGCCCTTGCTCATGCGGCGGGCGTTTTTTGCCAAGTCCCAGTCGTCACCCTGTTCAGCGGCCTGGCGCTTCCAGTTGCGGGCGGTGTTGTACGACACCTTGCACAGCTCGGACGCGGCCTGCAGGGGCATGCCTGCAAGGTATTTGCTGCGCACCTTGCCGCGTGTGGTTTTGTCGTGTGCCATTGATCAGGATCTGCCAACAAGAAACTTGATGACTTCAATGGCACCAAGCACCAAGGCACTGGAGCCAGCTGAACGGATGGCTGTGCTGCGCTCGTTTTGTTCGAGCGTTTCGACACGCCTTTCAACGCCTTCAATCTGGCCTTCGACGGAGTGCCGCATGTCTTCGATTCGACGGTTGGTCGAGTCGTGGTGTTGCTGCATCATTTGCGCCATCAGCTTGAGTTGGCCGTCCACTTCGCCGAGCTTCACCAGTACGCTTGTGTTTTCAGCTTCACCGTTCATACAAATCGACCTTTCTTTAAAATTTCAAAATCTGACTGGCAGGACACGCAGCGGTAGGCGCTGGGCAGGGCCTGGCGGCGGGCTTTGGGGATGACCAAGCCGCATGTATTGCAATCTGCTTGACCGGCCTGTGTGAGCTGGGCTTGCAGGTCTTTTAAAGTGGCCTCACGCTGGCTTTCAGCTATGTCTGAAGCCTGTTCGAGGTACTTTTCATCCACCTTCGCGTACCTCGATAACCACTGGCCCGGCTGCGGCGACTACCTCGCATGGGGCGGGGATGCCGGGCAGGTTGGCGGCTTGCCAGCCTGCGCGGCGGTAGATTTCTGCCGAGAGGGCGGAGCAGACTCGGCTGTCGTCGTCCTGGTCTGGTGCGTGATAGCCAAGGCGCAGGCGGGCTGCGATTCGCAGCAGGTCCAGCAGGTCGTAGCTGACTGGTTTGCCCATGATGTCCATGGCACTTTTCAGCACATCGGCGGTGGCGACTGGGCAGGCAACGACATCAAAGTCTTTGTCCAGCATCTGGCTGACTGGAACGATGCCCGCGAGGCCGCGTGTCTCGACCATCATCAGCCTGCCGCACAGGCGCAGCGCAATGGCTGTGTGGGTGTACGGTGAGCGGGTGACCCAACGTGTGATGGCTGCAAAACCGCCGTGTGTTGAGCGGACGGCGAGCAGGTCGCCTGATCTGATTTGGTCGCGTGCATCGTTGTAGTCAAGGCGCATCGGCCCAGTGCTGGCATTCGTCACGGCTGATCTCCAGAAAGGCCAGCAGGTTGCACATGCGTGCTGCCAGCTGGTGGTATGCCCGTGTCACCTGCAGGTGGTTGGCTTCCAAGTCGGCCAGCTGGCCCGAGGCTGCTGGGGGCAGTTGTGGGGGTGCTTGGGTCAGGCTGGCTGGGGGCGGTATCGGGATTGACTGGATCAGGGCGTCCGGTGTTGGCGTAGTTCCAGAGGCGCAGCCGAGCAGCAGACAGGCTGCAAGTATCAGCAGGGGAAGTAGCCTGTTGTTCATGGCTGGCTTTCTGAAGTTGGTCAAAGAGCTGGTCAACGCTGGCGCGGCTTTTCTCCTGGGCTTGGCCCGCGTTGGTTGCCCGCTTGATTGCGGTTTTTGTCTGGGTGTTGGCCGTGGTCTGGGCCGTGGCTTTTGCGGAGGCTTGTTCGGCCTGGCATTGCTGCAGACCATGCTTTTTTCCTGACTCAAAAGCCGTCCAGAGCAATATGGCTGCGGG
>JAZKIK010000737.1:0-8107 GCA_040384925.1 Pseudomonadota bacterium
GGCACTGCGTTGCGATTCGCGGTTGCCCTGGCGGCTGTACGCATGCCGAACGCGCCAGCCGCACAACTCGCCCAGGTCATCGACTATTTCTGTGCCTGTGCCCAAAGTAGACGGGTCTGCCGCATCCCTCCAGAAGGTTTTGCGAACTGCATCAAACTCGTTCTGGTTATAGGTCAGCAAGACAATTCTTGGTTGCTCGTCAAGCAGGGTGGCAAGCTGACCAGTGATGCGTTGCGCAACCGGAATGCGGTCAAGCCCTTCGGTATCAGCAACCGGCAGAGCGCGCGGTGCGGCAAAAAACAGCCGCCGCGTCGCCACACCGCCTTTTTTGGAACCTGAAAAACCCAGCTTCAGGCCAAGCCCCTTCTTCTGAGCCGATTCTTCGACTTTTTTGGCCAGGGTTGACAACTGCGCCGACGCGCTAACGGTTTCAGCCAATGGGAAAAGCGCCTCATGCACCGTTTTGACAGAAGCCGAACCGCCGTCGTCCAGCAGGCCCAGCAGCTGTTTGGCCAGATTTTTAACCGCCGGACTCAGATCAGATTCAATCTGGCGCAGCGCGTTATGGGCCTGGGCGCGGTTGAGCGGCGACGGTTTGGGCATGGTGGATTCCCCTGAGAAGCTGTTTATGGTTTGATGCTAAACCCTTCTCAGAAAAGTTACCAGAAATTTTATTGTATTGGTTGTATTGAAAATTTAATGATTTGAAACGATGGAATTCTCAGCCCATAGGTTGAATTTGCGCAGGGTAAGCCGACACATGCGCCTTGCTGCGCCACTTCGTCAGAGCTAAAAACGGGTCGTCGTGCATGGGGTTTTGTCGGCTTACGCTTCGCTAAGCCGACCTACAGCTGATATTGCACGGGCAGTGTCGTGTCGGCACCGACCCGCTTTGAAACTTTTCGGTTTGGCTGGTTGAAGGTTCGCGCGGAAAAGCTTGGCCAAGGCGAATCAGCGGGCTTGGGTAAATCCCTGAGCTTACTCAGTCAAAATCGAGTTCGGGCACATCGGATGCGTTGTTGAGGCGCTCGCTGGCCAGCCTTTGCAAGCGGGTTGCTTGTGCAAGCAGCGTTCGTCGCAGGCCGAGCTGAACTTTTCGTTCGCTGATCACCTGAGCGAGCTTTGCCAGCGTCAAAGCCCGTCGAGCCAGCCTCAGATCGGGATGATCCCGCAGACGACTTACCTCGGCCGACACGATGCGGCCCCGGTAGGAGTCCGGAAACGGAACTTCAACCAAAGGTGTTGGTGGGTCTTTCTCATTGAGCACCACGCCGAAGGTGGATTGCGACAAGAGGAAACGGTAGACCTTCGCTTCGAGTGCGTTGAGATGCTCAGCGGCATTACCGTTGCCCACCGAGTTTCTTTCAAACTGAGGAAGAGGCCAGACTTCGATTGTGTGAACTTCGAACGGGTCAAGTACATTCATTGCCACCGCGTCGGTTCGCTGATTTGTCAAATGGCGCCGAATGCGAGTGCCGAGCGATTCTTTTGTCTGTCCAACATAAATGGGCTCATCATCATAGTCAAAGAATGCGTATACCCCCCATGTAATCGCACCGAGCCGTCGCGCCAAACCGTCTGCAAAGACTGGCTCGTGATTGAGAAACCGTGCGAGCTCCGCCCTAAGGGCCTCAGTCTCAAAGGGAAGCCGCGTCGTCCGGACGTTCGGGGTGACACCACGTGCGGCATCTTCCTTGGGTGATGTCCCATCGAGCCGGGCATAGATGTCATAACGGTTCAAGCTCGGCGTTCCCGAACAATAGCTTCAATAGCAAATGCCTCTACGGCATTGGCCTGCAAAATCGGAGTCAGCACGTGCTGACGCAAATGGGCGACGACAGGAACCACAACGCCATCGCCGAGCAGGTGATAGGCGTCGTTGTAACGGCTGGGTAGCTCATAACTCTCGGGCAAGCCCATCAACCGGGCAGCCTCACGTGGGGAAATCAGCCGCGTGCGAACTTTGGGGCCATCCACCACAATGATGGTCTGGCGACTGGACCCACCAGCCGGTGTTCGCAGGCAACCGGCGATGCCATCAAACCGCACCTCTGCCCGCTGGACCTTGTTGCGAGTTCTGCGGTAGATCGTGCCTGCCTTCAAGGCACCCAAACGCTGAGCCTCCATGACCTTGCGACGATTGACCTCCGTCATCATGGACAGTAGTTTCCGAGTTTCCAGTTCGGTGTGCCACCGAACGCCAGTCGGCTCCTGCTCAATAATGTCGTCAAGCGTCCCGGCTCGTTGCGTAGGCATCGCAGGGCTCCACCACCTCCATGCCGCCTTGGCAGCCTTCGGCAGACGGTTGTACGCACGGATGATCGCGTCTGGATGCCAGGCTGGTGAGGGAACTGCGGCATGCGTCGAATCCGGCACAACTGCATCAGAAGCGACACCAATGATGAACAGGCGGGGCCGGGACTGCGGTGCGAAGTGAACAGCGTCCATCACAACAGCGCCAAAAACATAGCCCTCTCGGGCTACCGCCTTCGCGATCTGTTCGAAGTCCCTGCCGTCATGCGAGGTCAGCGTTCCATAAACGTTTTCAAGGACAACCATTCGGGGCTTGCGTCCATCCTTGTTCAGGGCCTGGATGAGCTTCCAGAACCCCCAGAAGGCACCGCTGCGCTCACCTTCAAGACCTTGCCCATTGCCCGCCAGAGACAAGTCTTGGCACGGAAACGACCCCCAAGCCATGTCGGCTGTGCCCGGAAGCTTGCTTGCCTCCAAGTCGAAGACGTTGGCAACCGTTAGATGCTCGCCTCCCCAGTTGGCCCGATAGGATTCGGCCTTCTTCTCACTGATGTCGTTCGCGAAGGTGCAGTTCCATCCTGCACCAAGCCCTGCACGGGCCATGCCACCCCCTGCAAAAAATTCATAATAATTGCCGAGCTTGGTCATAGGATTATTCTTTGTGATTCGTTGGCCGCTTGCCATGCATTCGCACCCTTTTTGGTATCTTCATCCATGATAACAAGCAGCGCGCTTTCGCCTATGCTGCGAAACACCCTGATTGATGGACAAGCTCAGACCCTCGCAGCGTTCACAAACGAACGGGACTCGGCATCAATAAACGCTCTCACGTTCTCAGAGCTGAGGACCTGTGCGCAAGCCATGTTGATGGTCAGACACTGCCCTGTCTGAAAAACCAGCGTCGGAATGCGTGTGCATAAACCGGTGCCTGCAACTTGCCAATCCCACCATTCCAGCGCATCATTTCGCGCACCCGGCATACCGCCTGGAGAGGAGTGGTTGATGACAACAGCGGACGTACCGGGGCGGCGTTTATGGCTGAAGACTTCTCTCGGACTGGCCCTGACCGGGCTTTTTGCTGATGGGCTGGCAGCAGCAGTCAGGGCTACGCTGGCCGGCCTGATGCGGCTCAGCAGCCGGCTGACCCAAATCAACAAGCTTGACGCGGCTACGGGGCAACTTTATCTGGATCTGCTGATCAGGCGGGTGGGCGATGCGCAGGCAGCTCGGATCATTGCGGCGCAGAACCCGCAAACGCCGGGGCTGCGTGCAGAACAAAACCAGCTGGTGGCTGACTGGTACAGCGGGCAGGCGCAGGACGGCAAGAACCTGAAATGTGTTGACTACACCAGTGCCCTCCTGTGGCGGGCCTGTGACTTCACCAAACCTGATGGCCAGTGCGGGGGTGCCACTGGTTACTGGGCCTTGCCGCCGGCAGGTGAAGGACGGTAAAAATGATTCCGGCAGCTGCAAAAACCAGCGATGTGCTGATCATTGGTGGTGGGGTGTCGGGGGCGCTGGTGGCGCATGGGCTGGCTTTGCAGGGAATCAGGGTCACACTGATCGAGGCCGGGCCACGTGTGGACAGGGGCGCATCGGTGGCGCGGTTTCAGGCGGCTGATGTGAAGGTGCCTGAGTCGGCTTACAAACTCTCGGCTTTTTCGCCGCACCCTGTGACCGACAGGATTGGTGACTTTTATATTCAGCGCGGGCCGGACAATTTCACCTCCACCTACCTGAAGCAGCTGGGCGGCACAACCTGGCACTGGCTGGGTACGGCGGTGCGTATGGTGCCGGATGACTTTGTGTTGCACAGCCAGTTCCAGCGCGGGGTGGACTGGCCCATCAGCTACAACGATCTGGAACCCTGGTATGTACTGGCTGAACGTGAACTGGGCGTTTCAGGCAGCAGCCATGAACCGGGCGAAGTGTCGCCGCGTTCTGCACCCTACCCGCTGGCGGCCATCCCGCCAAGTTACCTCGACAGCAGCCTGCAAAAAGCACTGGCAGGTTCCAGCTACCAACTCACGCCAACGCCGCAGGCGCGTTTGTCAGAGTCGCAGGGCGGCAGGCCAGCATGTTGCGGCAGTGGCAGCTGTATTCCGGTCTGCCCGATACAGGCCAAGTACGACGCGACGGTACACCTGGCCCTGGCTGAAAAGCTGGGTGTGCAGGTCGTCACCGAATGCCATGCGGTTTTTCTGGAAGTGGCTGCCGACCAGAAGGTGGCGGCGGTACAGGTGCGTTTTCCCGATGGCAGCAGCGACAAAATCTCGGCGCGCATCGTGGTGCTGGCGGCGAATGCGATGGAAATTCCACGTCTGCTGCTGTCGTCCACCTCGGCCACCAGCCCCAAAGGGGTGGCCAACAGCTCTGACCAGGTAGGCCGCAATCTGATGGATCACCCGGTTCAGCTGAGCTGGGGCCTGGCGCCCAGACCGGTATGGCCTTACCGTGGGCCGCTGTCAACGTCGGGCATTGAAAACCACCGCAATGCAGCCTGGCGCGCCAGCAAACCGGCGATACGGTTTGAGATTGGCAATGATGGCTGGAACTGGCCTACCGGCGGCCTGCCTGATGCGGCGCGCCGTTTTGCGCTCAAGGGTTTGCGTGGTGCAGCGCTTGACAAGGCGCTGCGCGACGAGGCATCGCGCCACTTTCGGGTGGCGGCGCTGATTGAACAGCTGCCGCTGGCCGAAAACCGCGTGACGGTGGACACCGATTTAAAAGACGGTGCGGGCCTGCGCCGCCCCGTGATTCATTACCGGCATGATGATTACGTCAAGGATGGGCTGGCGCTGGCGCGGCAGATGCATGACGAGATTGCCAGACTGGCGGGCTTGAGCCAGATGCAGCACGCGCCCGGCCCGTTTGGTGCCGGCCACATCATAGGCACCGCCCGGATGGGCAAGGACGCCAGAACATCGGTGGTCGATGCCAGCCTGCGTTCGCACGACCACCCGAATCTGTACATCGTGGGTGCATCGGCTTTCCCAACCGGGGCAACGGCCAACCCGACCCTGACGATTGCGGCACTGGCCTTGCGGGCTGTGCCTGATATCGCCCGGGCAGTGGCCGGGGCTTGAGGAAGTTGCCGAAGGTGTTTACGGCCGTTCGCGTACAGGCACACGGGTTTCCAGCGCGGCAGGTGTGTAGCCGGGCGCAAAGGTGCATCCAGCGCCAAACTGGGCTTCAAAAGACGGGCATTGCCGCGCAACGCTGGCTGCATCTGGCTTGATGCCTTTTTCTGTCCATTGCAGCAACTCACTCATCAGCGTCGGATAGGTCGGGTCGCTGATATAGCTGTGGGTGCCGCTGCTGGTAAAGGTCTGCACCAGGCGGTCTGCACTGCCGCCTGCCTGCATCACGCTTTTGAAGTAACTGTCAAGCTCGACAAAGGCGGTCGGGTCGCTGATCCATTTGACACTTATCACCGGCACGGGGATGCGGCCTGTGGGGTCGGTGTCGGCTGAAAAGCGCTGCACGGCTGCCGGGTCTGCACGGTAACGCAGCACACCGGCATTCAGGGTCGCGTCGTCGGCCGAGCCGCGGTATTGCACGCCGATATTGCCAAAGGGGCTGGCACCGCCTGTGCGTTTGTGCACAACGTCCTGGAAGTGAAAAGTGCCCCAGTTGAGGTGGGCCTGAATCGAGCTGGCCGGAATGCGTATCACGTCTGCAATGGTTTGCACCTTGCGTTGCTGTTCGGCTGTGCGCTGGGCTGCTGGCTTTTCAAGCGCCAGGCATTCGGCCGTGCGGGCATTGAGATCGGCCTGTGTCATGGTGGAACTGGCTGGCAGGCCAATGGCCAGCGGGTAAGCTGGCTCGCTGGGGCGAGGATGGTTGTTGCACAGGTACTGGTACACCACCCGCAAATCAAGCCGAAAATCATAAGAACGACTGCCGCCCGCCAGTACGCCGCTGGTCAGCAGAACCGCGTCATACGGCTGTGTGCCCAGCGTCTGCGCGGTATACATTTCTGCACCCTTGGCAGCGACACCGGCACCCCACGACTGGCCATGCAGAACCACACGTTTGGGCACTGCCACATGGTCCCTGAAGATGCGGCGAAGGCGTTCGGTGTCTTCAGCCGCAGCACTGACTTCAACACCGCCCTGGCGAAAGGTGGAGCCAGCCCAGGCATAACCGGCCTTGACCATGATGGCCCAGCGGACCAGGTCTTCAGTGGCACGGTCGGGTGTGGGTGCATCCAGGCTGGGCCCGCCATGGGCATGCAGCACCAGGGTGCCATTCCAGTCCTTTGGCATGGCGACCAGGTAATAGGCACCAGCCGAGTCCTTGCCTGCAAGGCAGCGTGCGCTGGTGGGTACTGGAGTCGGGCACGCTACTGCCGTCGGAGCGGTTTCAGGTCTGGTCAGGCTGGGGCTGTTGCCAAGCAGGATATCAGTACCGCCACCACCGCAGGCACTGAGCAGGGCAAGTGCGGCGGCCGCCACGGTAAAAGGCAAACGATTGAATGGCATTGGTGAAAGTCTCCGGATAGTTGTAGGTGTGGGCATGCTAAAAGCCGCAACTGCATATGTCCAATATGAATCCAATCTCGACTTGATACAATTTTCATATGGACATTCGCCAACTTCGTTACTTTCTGGCCGTAGCCGATGCCGGGCACATCACGCGGGCTGGCGAAAAGCTGGGCATCCAGCAACCACCGTTAAGCCAGCAGATCAAGGCGCTGGAATCAGAACTTGGGTTTGCGCTGTTGCGGCGGCACCCCAAGGGTGTCAGCCTGACTGAAGCGGGGCAGCTGTTTCGCCTGGAGGCAGCCCGGCTTATGGCTGATTTTTCGGCCATGCAGGAAAGAATGTCCTTGCTGGCTGAAGGCAAGCAGGGTTCGCTTTCCATAGGTTTTACCAGCTCGGCAGCGGCGCATGCGTTTACACCTGAAACGCTGCGCGCCTGTCGCGCGCGTTTTCCCAATATTGATCTGCAGGTCAGTGAAAACAATGCCGCCGACATTACCGAGGCTGTGGCCTCATCGCGCCTGCATTGCGGTTTTTTGCGGGTGCCGGTGTCGCATCCCAAAGGTGTGGTGCTGCAGACCCTGCTGCATGAAAAAGCCGTGGCGGCACTGCCGCTGGACCACCGGCTGGCCCGCAGCATGGGTGAGTCAAAAGGCACGATTGCACTGAAAGACCTGCATGGCGAAAACCTGATCCTGGTGCGGCGGCCCGGCGCTGCCGGTTTGTACGCCAACCTGCTGGCCCTGTGCGCCAGCCAGCAGGTGGTGCCCCGAGTGGTGGCAGAGGTCGAGCGCATGATGACCAACCTCAATCTGGTGGCAGCCGGTGTGGGCATGTCGGTGGTGCCGGCTTCCATGCAGGGCGCACATCCACATGCCATCAGCTACCGCCTGCTTGCACCGTCAATACGCCTTGATGCACCGCTGACGCTGATCTACCGAGAGGCCGACTGCGCAGGCGCAACCGCAACTTTTGTCGGGCTGGTGAAAACTCTGGCCGCCGCCCGCCTGCAGCAGGAAGCCACCAATGTTTGACGGACAGATGTTGAACCTGCGGCCACCCGTCAACCGGCGCACCGTGCTGCTTTGTGCCCTGTCTGCCGCCGCATGTTTGCCAGCCAGAGCAACTGCAATCTGGCCGACGCGGCCATTGCGGCTGATGGTGGCCTACCCGCCTGGCGGTATCAGTGACGACATTGCACGTGACCTGGCTGAGCGCCTGGGCCAACAACTGGGCGTGCCGGTGGTGGTAGAAAACCGCGCCGGTGCCGGTGGTGCACTGGCCATGGGCTTGCTGGCGCGCGCCTTGCCTGACGGCTATACCCTGTGTTTTTCTGCCATCAGCCCGCTGTCGCTGCTGCCACACCTTGG
>JAZKIK010000738.1:0-392 GCA_040384925.1 Pseudomonadota bacterium
TCAGCCAGGCACAAGGTGGCAGCGACAGTGCCCTTAGTTTTTCCAGCCAGTCTGGAGATGTGGACCTGGCGTCGCTCAAGAAGGTCAGTTGATTATTGTCCCCTGACCTGCAGGGGCTGACAGATTGACCTGAGCGTCAAATAAATGCGGCGACGAAGCACTGCAGGCAGCCCATGTGTTCTCAGCCGTTATCGCGATCACCACAGGGGTCATTGCTGCCTCCGGCTTTGGAAGAGGTAGAAGAGGCGAGTACAAAGCCCCCGCAGAATCCCCACTAGAGACCTGGCGCCCACCCGAATCAGGTCGTCAGTGGCACAAATTTTGACAGGACTTGAGTACGTACCGGACAGCGATTGCGGCGCCGGTGAGACTGTTCAGTATCAACCCACGAG
>JAZKIK010000738.1:402-5076 GCA_040384925.1 Pseudomonadota bacterium
GGAAAACTTGAATCGACCTGCCATGTCCATTGCGATTACCGAGCAAGCCGCAAAAAAGCCCGATTTTGATCGCCATGCCTCGGGATCCCCTGCATGACCCCTGCGCCCATTGAAAAGCGCAAACTGAAGCTTTGTCCAGCAGTTGCATCCAGACCTTGAGCAGATGCGTATGCTCATGAGAAGCTGGTTTTTGCGTCATTTCACGTGGCGCAAGCGCCCGCTTTCTGGTTGAATAAACAAGCTGCAGCAACAAGGAGGTGTTTATGGCATGCCTTTCACAAACGTCTATTGCATTTCAGGCTTTTCAGGTTTTCCTGTCAGGTCTGGTTCGCCTCAGGGTGATGGCGGCAGCCATGCTTCTTGTACCGGTATTAATGAACCCGGTTTTTGCATCACCCTTTACTGCGGCCGATGAAAAAAGCGTGCGCACTGTCATTCAAAGTCAGCTTGCTGCGTTTGCCAAAGACGATGCCACCAAGGCCTTTTCGTTTGCCGCACCCAATGTGCGCCAGGCGGCGGGCTCGGCGGAAAGTTTCATGACCATGGTGCGCGAGGGTTACCCGGTGGTCTACAGACCGGCGTCGGTGGCTTTTCTCAAGGCCGAAGGCAAGGATGACGATGCGGTACAGCGGGTGCAGATGCTGGACGCGGCTGGTGACTCATGGCTGGCCATCTACAGCCTGCAGCGGCAGAAAAACAAAAGCTGGCGCATCACGGCCTGTGTTGTGGTGGAAAACAAGGGTCGCATGGCCTGAAGCTTTGAGGCCGCTTGTACTCCCCATCCCAACGGCAAAAGAGCAAAAAACATCACTGTAAAACCGACACCAAACTACGCGATACTTTGCCCATGAACAATGCAGGCAAAGCGATAGTCACCGTGCTGCTGCTGGCGGGGTTTGCCGGGGCGGTCTACTTTTCAGTTACCCGCACGCCGGGTTCTGCATCGCCGGGCTGGGTGGGTCAACTGGGCGGCGCGGTGCAGACTCAGGAGCTTTCGGGCCTGATTGCAGTCGATGTTGAACCCTATTTTCAGGACGCACGGGTTCAAAAAATCCTGCAGGGCAAGGGTTTCAGGCTGCAACTCAAACGCACGGGCTCACGCGACATGGCTGGCAGCGTAGGCGCTGCGTCAGCAGGCGCACCAGAATTTTTTTATGCATCCGGCGTCGTCGCCGCCCAGCAGATTGAAGCGGCGGCAAAAAAGGCCAATATCAGCAGCGCCAGTTATTCACCGGTTTACACACCCATGGTGGTCGCCTCGTGGTTGCCGATTGCAAAAATTCTGGCGGCCAACGGGCTTGCAAACGAAACCAGCCCCGGTTTGTGGACGCTTGACCTGGCAAAACTGACCCAAACCATGCTGGACAAAACCCGCTGGAAAGACCTGAAAAACGCCCAGACTTACGAAGTCAACAAAAGTGTGCTGGTCTCCACCACAGATGTACGCAAAAGCAATTCGGCCGCGATGTATCTGGCTTTGACAAGTTATGCCGTCAACGGCGGCGAGCTGGTGACTGACCGTGAAACTGCGAAAAAAACCGCCCTCAGCGTGGCTGGGCTGTTCAAGCGCCAGGGTTATCAGGAGAACTACGTCAATGGGAATTTTGACGACTACCTCTCGATAGGCATGGGAAAAACCCCGCTGGCCTTTATTTATGAAAACCAGATCGTCAGCCACGCCCTGACAAAAAAGGGCCTGAACCCCGGCATGGTGCTGCTTTACCCGCAGCCCACGGTGTTCAACAAGGTGGTGTTTGTGGCCCTCAGCGACCGCGCCAAAAAGTTGGGCGAACTGCTGGCAAGCGATGCGGCGCTGCAGCAACTGGCCGTTGAGTTTGGCTTTCGTATTGCCGACAGCAGCTATTTTGTGCAGGCCACCCAGGCCGTGAAACTGCCAGTGCCTGCGCAGCTGACCCAGGTGATTGACCCGCCCAGTTTTGATGTGATGGCCGACATGATTGAAGTCATCACACGCGAAATGGCCCAATGACACGACAACAACATTCAACAAAAAGGGAGACAAAAAAATGACAATGCGCTGGAAATTTCTTTTACCGGTTTTGGTGCTTTTGGCTGCTTTGACAGCCTGCGGCAAAAAGGCCGCCGAAACACCATCAAGCGCTGCCCCGCAAGTTGCAGGCGCTGCAGACATTTTTACCGTGCTGGCCACCAGCGACCTCAAGGACGCCCAGCCGCTGGAGCAGATGCTTGAACAGGCCACGGGCGTCAAACTAAGGTTCAGGTTTGCCGGCACCATGGAAAGCACCGAGGCCGTGTTGACAGGCAAGGCCGATGCAGATGCCGCCTGGTTTGCCAATGCCAAATATTTGCTCTCAGACCCGCAGGGCCAGGCCAGGGTCAAGCTGCAGGAAAAAATCATGCTGTCGCCTCTGGTGGTGGGCGTCAGTGAAAGCCAGGCTAAAAAGCTGGGCTGGGACAAACCTGAAGTCGCCAGCAAACTGAGCTGGAGCGCGATTGCCAAAGCCGCGCAGAAAGGCGATTTGCGTTACGCCCTGTCAAACCCCGCCACATCGAATCAGGGATTCATGGCGCTGATGGGTGTGGTGGCCTCTGCCGCACAAAAGTCTGAAGCGCTGACCGCTGGCGATGTTGACCGCAGCGCTGTGGCCAGTTTTATCAAGGGTTACAAACTGGTGGGTGACAACAGCACTTATCTGACTGAAAAATTTATCGTCCAGCAAGGTACACAGGTCAATGCCTTTATCAATTACGAAAGCTGGCTGCTGTCCTTGAACCAGTCTGGCAAACTGCAGGAAAAGCTGACCCTGATCTACCCGCACGAAGGTATTGCCACGGCGGATTACCCCTTGATGCTGCTCAATGACAACAAAAGAGAGCAGTACACCAAAGTGGTGGCTTACGTCAAAAGTGAAGCCGCACAGACCTGGCTGGCCCGAACCACCTTGCGCCGCCCTGTCAATGCCGAAGTGGCCCAAGCCCAGGCCGGGCTTTTTCCGCAGGGTGCTGTGCTGGTGGAACTGCCTTTTTCAACGGACCGGGCGCTGGCTGATGGTCTGGTCAATGCCTACCTCAATGAATTCCGCTTGCCGATTGCATCCACCTTTGTGCTGGACGTGAGCGGCAGCATGAGCAAGGACGGCCGCCGCCAGCAACTGGTTGATGCGCTGTATTACATGGCCGGCACCGATGCATCGCTGACAGGCCGGCTGGCCCGGCTGACCAGCCGCGAAAAAGTCTGGCTGCTGACTTTTTCGGAACAGGTCAACCGCCCCGAGTTTTTTGAACTACCGGGCATGAAAGCCGGCACAGGCAAGGGCCTGAACCTGCAGGCCGACTCGGAAGCCAAACAGAAAGTGCTGGCCCAGGTACGTGACTACGCCGACAGCCTGCAGATGAAAGGCGGCACCGCGCTGTACGACGCGGTGCTGCAGGCGCTGGTCAACATGAACAACGAAAGGCAGAAAAACCCGGCCTACCAGTATTCAGTGGTGGCTTTTACCGATGGTGAAAACAACAAGGGCCGAAACCTTCAGGAATTCAAAACCGCCTATGACGCGCTGCCCGAAGACGTAAAGGCGATTCCGGTTTTTATGGTGCTGTTTGGTGAAGCCAGCGAGGCCGACCTGAAAAGCCTGGTTGCCACCACTGGCGGGCGCATTTTTGATGCGCGCAAGGCTTCGCTTTACAGCGTTTTTAAAGACATCCGGGCGTATCAATAAACGGACTGCAAACATGTTCAGTAAAGTCGGCCGTTTTCTGCAGTCGCCCGCCAACTGGCTGGGCATGGCACTGGCGACACTGGCGCTGCTGCTGGGTGCCTGGGGTCTGGGCGCGGCAGTCAGCCTGGCGCTTGCCGCCATGGGTTATGGTGCCGGTTTTGGCATTGGCGGGCTGTGGTGGGGTTGGCCTCAGTTGGCTGTCAATCCCTGGGATGAGCTGGCGTTTGAAGACGATGGTGATACGCGCAGCAATATGGTCAACGCACTGGGTGCGGTGCGCCAGCTGGTCAATTACAACCCCGACGACCGCCTGCCCGCCAGCCTGCAGAGCAAGGCGCTGGAGCTATGTCAGCAACTCGGTGCGCTGCTGGAGCAATGGGAGCGCAGCAAGGGCCAGTTGTCGCTTGAGGAAAGTTTTCACGCCCGTCATATCGCGCTGACCTATCTGCCCGACGCGCTCAAAACCTATCTGTCTATTCCCCAAAAGTTTGCCACCACGCAGATACTGGCCAACGGCAAAACCGCACAGGCCACCTTCAGCGCGACGCTTGAAGACCTGAGCCACAAGGTCAATCAGCTGGCGGAAGACCTGGCCGCCCAGGATGCACAGGCTTTTTTAAGCCATTCGCAGTTTTTGAAGGAGAAGTTTGGGGCTGATCGCCTGACGCTGGGTTAAGGGAACTGGAAATTTCAAAAATACCGTTATCCGTGTCATCCCGGACTCGATCCGGGATCCATCGCTGATGAGTCACCACCACTGAAAGTTAGGGAAATCTCCGCTTGCATATGCCGTCTGGATTGCGGGTCAAGCCCGCAATGACCGTGACTTGACACACAAAAACGGGACATTGACAATTTCCACATAGCCAAGGTGAGAACTTGCCAGTTTTGTTAAACTTCAGCCCGCCTCGGCAAACACATGCGCCTGCCCTGCCACCGTAATTTGTACCATGCTGCCCACGGCTGGTGCATG
>JAZKIK010000739.1:0-6112 GCA_040384925.1 Pseudomonadota bacterium
CAAAAACCCCCAGGGCACTACGCCAAACCCAATCAAAAACACAACACGCAAAACAAATATGTAGCGTATGATACAAAAATGTCATGGTCACTACTAATTATCTCTACCCCTACTGAAAACACCACGGCGCGTATGCGGGCGTGGCGGGGGCTTAAAGCCTCTGGGGCTGCTGTTCTGCGGGATGGGGTTTATCTGATTCCGGCTACTGATGACACGGTTATGCGGCTGGCTGATATTGCTGCGGATGTGACTGGCAACGGCGGCAATGCCTATCAACTGGCGCTGGACTCTGTTGATCCTTACGACTTTGTGCCGCTGTTTGACCGCACTGCCGAATTCGCGGCTGTGTTGGCTGATATTTCAGCTTGCCGTGCCGCCTTGCGGGCTGACTCGGCACATGAATGCATCAAACAGGCACGCAAGATACGCAAGAACTTTGGGCAGCTTGCGGCGCTGGATTTTTTTCCTGGCGAGGCGCAAAACCAGGCGGCTGAGGCGCTGGCTGATCTGGAGGTGCTGGTGCACCGGGCGCTTTCACCAAACGAGCCAGGCGACTTGCCTGAAACTGCAATTGAACGGCTGCAACTGGCTGACTACCAAGGCCGCGTATGGGCTACACGCAGCCGCCCCTGGGTTGACCGGCTGGCCTGCGCCTGGCTGATTCGCCGCTTTATTGACCCGGCTGCCCAGCTCTTGTGGCTGGCTGACCCGGCTGACTGCCCGGCCGACGCGCTGGGTTTTGACTTTGACGGGGCACGTTTTTCGCACACCGGCGGCAAGGTGTCATTTGAAGCCCTGCTGGCCAGTTTTGGTTTTGAAACTCCAGCGCTGCTGCGTCTGGGCGCGCTGGTGCATTTTCTGGATGCTGGTGGTGTGCAGCCGCCTGAAGCCAGCGGTGTTGAAAAGGTGCTGGCTGGCATGCGTGAAGCCATAACCGACGACGACCAGTTGCTGCAAGTAGCCACTTCTGTTTTTGATGGCCTGATGGCCGCTTTTGAGAAAGACCCGCAAACATGAGCGCAGCAATCCAAGCACCAGATGCACAGGCAGCGCCTGCGCCGGTCAGTTTTATGCAGGCTTTCTGGTTCTGGCTGAAGCTGGGGTTTATCAGTTTTGGCGGGCCGGCGGGGCAGATTGCCATCATGCATACCGAGCTGGTCGAGCGGCGTCGCTGGATCAGTGAAAAGCGTTTTTTGCATGCGCTTAACTACTGCATGCTGTTGCCTGGCCCTGAGGCGCAGCAGTTGGCGACCTATATCGGCTGGCTGATGCACCGTAGCCGGGGCGGTTTGGTGGCCGGGGCGCTGTTTGTGTTGCCGTCCTTGTTCATACTGATAGCCTTGTCCTGGATTTACATTGCTTTTGGCCATGTGCCACTGGTGGCAGGGCTGTTTTTCGGACTGAAACCCGCAGTGACCGCGCTGGTGCTGCATGCAGCGCATCGAATTGGCACGCGCGCGCTTAAAAACGGCTGGTTGTGGGGCATTGCTGCTGCAGCATTTATCGGCATTTTTGCCTTGCAGCTACCTTTTCCGGTGATTGTGCTGCTGGCGGCGCTGACTGGCCATTTTGGCGGCCGTTTTGCGCCGAAGGTGTTTGTGGTCGGCGGCGGCCATGGTGCGGCCAGCCAAGCTTACGGCCCTGCGCTGATTGATGACAACACACCGACCCCGGCGCATGCGCTGTTTTCACGCACACGGCTGGTGCAGGTATTGCTGCTGGGTGTGGGGTTGTGGCTGGCGGCGATGGCGGTTTTGTTTGCCAGCTACGGTGCACAGGGCACCTTCACACAAATGGGCTGGTTTTTTACCAAGGCGGCGCTGCTGACTTTTGGCGGGGCTTATGCGGTGCTGCCTTATGTTTACCAGGGTGCGGTGGAGTCGCACCAGTGGCTGTCGGCAGCACAAATGATGGACGGCCTGGCTCTTGGTGAAACCACACCCGGCCCCTTGATCATGGTGGTGGCCTTTGTGGGTTTTTTAGGCGGTTGGGCCAAGGCCGTATTCGGGCCGGAGGCGCTGTTTTTAAGCGGCGCGGCGGCGGCCTGTGTGGTGACGTTTTTTACCTTTTTGCCTTCGTTTGTTTTTATTCTGGCGGGCGGGCCGCTGATTGAGTCAACCCACGGCAATCTCAAGTTCACCGCACCGCTGACGGCCATTACCGCTGCGGTGGTGGGTGTGATTGTCAATCTGGCCCTGTTTTTTGCCTGGCATGTATTGTGGCCACAGGGTTTTGCCGGGCCATTTGAACGGGTTTCAGCACTGATTGCGCTTGGTGCGGCGGTGGCGCTGTTTCGCTTCAAGCTCGGTGTGATGCCGCTGCTGGCGGCCTGTGCGCTGATTGGTTTGGTGGTGACTTTGCTGCGTTAACTACTTAAAAATGGCTTTCTTGAAGGATAAATCATGAATTTAATTGCCCAGCCCCTGCCTTTTGACACGACACAAACCCCTGGTTTGTCGAGCCGCCTGCTTGATAGCCACCACCAGAACAACTACGGCGGCGCAGTCAAACGGCTGAACGCCATACGCAGCAGCTTGAGCCAGCTGGTGTTTGGCACGCTGCCGGGTTTCAGCCTGAATGGCCTGAAGCGTGAAGAACTGATTGCCAGCAACTCGGTGCTGTTGCACGAGCTGTACTTTGCCAGCCTGGGCGGTGCGGGCAAGGACATGAACCCGGCCATGGCTTTGGCGCTGTCAGCCAGTTTTGGCAGTGTTGAGCGCTGGCGGGACGAGTTTGTGGCCATGGGCAAGGCGCTGGGCGGCGGCTCGGGCTGGGTGCTGTTGAGCTTTCAGCCGCGTGAGGGCCGACTCGTCAACCAGTGGGCCGCTGACCATACCCATGCACTGGCCGGTGCGCAGCCGATTCTGGCGCTGGACATGTATGAACACGCTTACCACCTTGACCACGGCGCACAGGCAGGCGCTTATGTTGATGCCTTTATGACCAATATTGCGTGGGACAAGGTGTACGCCCGTTACCAGCACGCCGTGCATGCGGTGGGCGACGAACTGGCCGCCGACCCGGCCCGCATCCCCGAGGTTTTGCTGCTGGATGTGCGCCGCGCAGGTGTTTTTGAGCAGGCAAAAACCATGCTGCCAGGCGCAAGCTGGGCCGACCCCGCCACAGTCAGCCAGTGGGCAGCAACACTGCCGCCAGGCCGCGAAGTCATTGTCTATTGTGTGTACGGCCATGAAGTAGGCCGCTCAACTGCCATGCAACTGCGCGCTGCGGGCGTCAACGCACGCTTTCTGGTGGGTGGTATTGATGGCTGGCAGAAGGCTGGGCTGGCGGTTCAGGCCAAAGGCTGATGGCTGTCAAACCGTTTGTCCATCAACGCCACAACTTCCCACACAAGCCGCGATAAACAAAAGCCTGGCCAGGCGCCACCGGGCTGCTGCCTGCAGCTTCCAGCGACACAGCCAGTTCAACGGCGCTAAAAAACACTTTTTCCGCCGGTTCAGCCAAAGGCAAACGGACCCATTTGCCGTCCGGAATGGGGCCTAGAGGCGTGGTGTTGCCGTTTTTGTCTATGCGCCATAAATAAAGGGTCTGGCCTGCAGGTACAACAGGCGATGCGCCAGGTGCCATCTGTTTGATTTCAACCGTTCTGCCATACCGCAGGCTGGACACAATCAGCCCAGGTTTGCCCTGGGCGGTGGCCAGCACACCAACATAACTCTCGGGCAACTGGCTTTGCCGCTGGCTTTCGGTGTAGGACTGCCAGACCACCGGCACGACCAAGCCGACAAGTAATGCCACGGCCAGCGACCCGGCAGGAATCGGAACAAAAACCGGTGCCAGCCAGCGCCGCCAGAAGCTGGTTTTGACAGGCGGTGACGCATCAACAATGCCCGCCCGCCCGGCAATCCGCTCCCAGACATCGGGGCCGGCTTGCATGGGCGGCAGTGTTGTCAACAGCGGCACCAGCCGCTGTGTCCAGTCGGCCACAGCTGCCTGGCAGGCAGTGTTGGTTAACAGCACAGCTTCAAAACGACGGCGCGCCCTTCCCTGCAAGGTGCCGAGTACATAGGCAGAAGCCAGCTGGTCTATGGCTGCCGGGTGGTGATACCAGTTCATGCTGCGGCTTCCATACATCCTTTGAGGCGCAGCAGGCTGCGGCGTGTCCAGGCCTTGATGGTTCCCAGCGGCTTGCGCATGCGGTCTGCAATCTCGATGTGTGTCAGTCCTTCATAAAAGGCCAGCAGCACGGCCTGGCGGGGTTCTGCTTCCAGTCCGCCCAGGCACTGGCCCAGACGCTGGCCGTCCTGATGATCCAGCAGCAACTGCAGGGGTGAGCCATTTTCATCCTGAACGTCATGAAAATGTTCTTCACCCTCGGCGTCCTGCCAGTAGAGCGGAATTTCAGGCTTTTTCTGGCGCTGCAGATCAATGGCGCGGTGGCGGGTTACGACACACAACCAGGCCAAGGACAGGTTTTGCCCCGGCACGGCCGGCGCAGACTGGTTCCAGATTTTCAGAAACACATCCTGCAATACATCCTCAGCCAGGGCACGGTCTTGCAGCACACGCCAGGCCACGGCCAGCAATTGCCCGGCCACCAGGCTGTAAAGCGCCTTGAGCGCAGCCGCGTCGCGCAAGGCAATGCGTGAAAGCAGGCGCGGCACTTCGTCTGGCTGGTTCATGGGTTTGGCTGGTCAATGATGTATGTTCATCATGCCATGCTGAATACGGCATGCAAGTGCTGTATCAAGGATGTGAAGCTGCGCCGCAACTTTATTTATAAGTCGGGTAAGCCGAATAAGCCATGCTGGCCGGGGCACTGCCGTTGCTGGAAACCGGCGCAGAACTGGTACGCGGCACCACATGCCAGACGCCGCCGCTGCCGTCACCATTACGTTCACCCGCTTTGGTATCGCCAGAAAAGTAATACAGCGGTTTGCCCTTGACGGTCCACTGGCGTGCGCCGTTGACATCAATCAGGCCAAAGTCACCCTGCGCCGTGGCAGCAGGTTTGGCAACAAAGGCCGGCCAGGCAACCAGGCAGCCGCCGGCGCAGTTGCTTTTACCGGCCTCGTCCTTGTCAAAAATATAAAGTGTGCGGCCCGTGGCATCAGCCAGCACGCCTTCGCGCACCACGGGTTGAGCATGGGCGCAGCCGATGGCAGCCAGCAGCAGCGAAGCGATAAGTGAAATTTTTTTCATGATACGGGTTCCTTTGAGTAAAAAGTTGGGTTAAAGCGGGTTTTAAAGGAATGCCTGATGGCTTCCTGCTTATGGAACGGCGGCTTGGCGCATACGGATGCAGGCTGCTGAAAATAAATTTGACCAACTGGTCTGGGCAAACCTGGCCAGCCACATTTCTACAATCGCCAAAGCTCCAGCAATCAGAAAAGGCCAGCCATCAAACACCCAGAAGCTCCCCCACACACCCAGCTCAATGTGCAGAACCTGCAATTTGCCTACCCCGAACGCCAGCTTTTCAGCAAGCTCACGGCCAGCCTGCCAGCGGGTGTGAACCTGATACGCGGTGGCGACGGGCGCGGCAAAAGCACACTGCTGCGTTTGCTGGCTGGTGTGCTGCATGCCGATGGCGGCTCCATGCAGATCAATCAGACCAGCCTGAAAGAGCAGCCCAATGCCTATCGCCAGCAAGTGTTCTGGACAGAGGCCCGGTCGGAAAATTTTGACCAGCTCACACCGCCCGCATATTTTGAAATGCAGCGCCAGCGCTGGCCCGGTTTTGACAGCCAGCGACTGGGTGAGTTGATCCAGGGGCTGGATCTTGAAGTGCATTTGCACAAACAGCTTTTTATGCTGTCGACCGGTTCCAAACGCAAGGTCTGGCTGGCTGGGGCGTTTGCATCAGGCGCGGCAGTCACGCTGATTGATGAGCCTTTTGCAGCACTTGATGCGCCTTCAATACGGTTTGTGATTCAGCTTTTGAAGGACTCTGCAGCACAGCAACAGCGTGTGTTTGTTGTTGCAGATTACGAAGCGCCTGGGGATGTGCCGCTGGCTGGTTTGATTGATCTGGGGGATTAAGCGGCACGGCTCGATCGATACCCCATCTGCTGCGCAACAAACCCGTCAAACGCGGCCAGCAGCGGCTGGTACTTTTGAGCATCAGCTTCCAGTTGGGCCAGTGCAGCGC
>JAZKIK010000740.1:0-1093 GCA_040384925.1 Pseudomonadota bacterium
GACAGCAGTTACGGCGCGCACTGGAGCCCGGACGGCAGGCTGGTGACCAGCAGTTGGGACGGCAAGCTGCGCCTGTACCGTATCCAGTCCGGGGCATTGATCAAGCTGGCAGAAATCAAGGCTCCTGGGGGAGAAAACCCTTTTAGTGTGGCCTTTTCTCCCAATGGCCGCAGTGTGGCGGTGGGGTATTACGACAGCACGCGTGTGGATGTGCTTGATGGCCGCAGCCTGGACTGGCAGTTTTCTCCTGATGCACAGGAAGTGAAAAACGGTAACCTTTTCAGCGCGGCCTGGAGCACTGACGGGCAAACCCTGGTGGCCGGGGGAACGTGGTACTTCAATGGCCGCCATTCTGTGCGGCGCTGGTCACAGGCCGGGCGGGGGCCTGCGCAGCATACGCCTACGGCAGGCGATACCGTGATGTCACTCGCCCCACTGCCCCAGGGCGGCTGGCTTGTTGCTGGGGGCGATCCCACCTGGGGTGTACTGGGCGCAGATGGCAGTTGGCAGGTCCGTGGTGCCGCACCCATTGCGGATTTGCGGAACAGTTACGGCAATGCCTTTTTGCTTGATACCAGCGGCACCCAGCTGCTGTTTGGATATGAGCCGTTTGGGAAACCACCCCACTGGTTTGACCTGCGGCGGCGCCAGCTACAACCCGGCAGCCTCACAGCAGGGCAGGCCCCACGCATCGCGGGCCTGAAGGTCGAAGGCTGGGAAAACACCACCAGCCCAAAGCTGGATGGCAAACCTCTGGTGCTTCAGCCCTATGAAAACGCCCGCAGTCTGGCCATCAGCCCGGACACAAGCAGCTTTGTGCTGGGTGCCAGTTTCAGCCTGCGTCTGTTTGGACGGGATGGTCAGCAGCGCTGGGAAAAAGCTGTTCCAGGTACAACCTGGGGCGTAAATATCCCACCAACAGGCAAGGTGGTTGTGGCCGCCTATGGCGATGGCACGATCCGCTTGCACCGCCTGAGCGATGGCCAGGAGTTGCTGGCCTTCTTTCCCCATGCCGACCGCAAACGCTGGGTGTTGTGGAGCCCCGCGGGTTATTACGATGCCAGCCCAGGCGCAGAGGAGCTGATAGGCTGGC
>JAZKIK010000740.1:1103-1653 GCA_040384925.1 Pseudomonadota bacterium
TACCGCCCTGATGTGATTGACCGGCTGCTGGACACGCTGGATGAAGCCCAGGCGGTGCAACAGGCGGATATCGCACGCGGAGCCAAGCCTGACCAGCCCAGCACGGACGCCAGCGTCCTGCAGATCTTGCCCCCGGTGGTGGATGTACTCAGCGGCACCGAGCTGCGCACCAGCAGCCCGCAAATCACCCTGCGCCTGCGCGCCCGCACGGCCGCCGATGCGCGGGTGACGCAGTGGCAGGTTCGTGTCAACGGCCAGCTGCAGCCTGACGCCCGGGGTCTGGTCCGCACCGACAACAACGACGAGCGCGAGCTGACTGTCACCGTGCCCGCGCAGGACAGCGAGATACAGGTGTTTGCCACCAACCGCCATGCCACCAGTAGTCCGTCTGTGGTGCGGGTGCAGTGGATGGGGGCCATGCCCGCAAGTGGTGGGAGTGCTGGTGCAAGTGCGGCAGCCACCGCAGGCTTTAACATCCAGCCCAAGCTTTATATTCTGGCCGTGGGCGTGGCGCAGTACCAGCATGCCAGCATTGCCAAGCTGGGCCTGA
>JAZKIK010000741.1:0-3420 GCA_040384925.1 Pseudomonadota bacterium
AGCGGTTCAATACCTGATTCACGTGCATTCTGGCCCTTGGTGCGGCGTTTTTGCTTGAAGGGCAGGTACAGGTCTTCCAGGTCCTGTTTGGTGGTGGCCAGCTCAATCGAGGCGCGCAAAACCGGCGTCAATTTGCCCTGCTCTTCAATGCTTTTCAGCACGGCTTCACGCCTGTCTTCAAGCTCACGCAGATAGCCGAGGCGGTATTCCAGCTCACGCAGCTGGATGTCGTCCAGCCCGCCCGTGGCCTCCTTGCGGTAGCGGGCAATAAAGGGCACGGTTGCGCCGCCGTCAAGAAGCTCAACAGCGGTTTTGACCTGATGGTCCTGAACCTTGATTTCCAGGGCGATCTGATGAATGATTTTTTGCATGAGGGAGTTTAAAAACGTAAAAGTGCGTAAAACCAGGCCGAGAGGATGCGAATTTGCCGGAAACCGACGCGGTGGGGGCGCATTGTCCCACAGGCAAAAACAGCATTTTGGGTCAAACTCAGGCATGTTTAAAACCGTCAAAAACTTCAAAACAAAGGAGCCTTTCATGCGAGCAAGAACCATATTTCTGATTGTGGGCATTGTGCTGGTGGCTGCGTTTGCTGCCCTCAATGTTGATGAATTCACCAAATCCAGCGTTTTAAGCTTGGGTTTTACGACGGTTCAAGTGCCTTTGGGCCTGGTCATGCTGCTTTTGCTGGTGGCCGTGACGCTGGTGTTTCTGGCAAACACCATTTATATACAAAGCAACAACCTGATTGAGACCCGCCAGTACGCCCGGGAACTGAGCGCCCAGCGCGAACTGGCCGACAAGGCCGAAGCCTCACGGTTTACCGAACTGCACCACTTTCTTGAAGCACAGGCCGCCGCCGAACTGCAGCGTGAAGCCGCTACCGCCACGGTACTGGCCGAACGGTTCGGGCAAACCCAGGCAGCGCTTCTGGGCCGCATCGAGGTGTCTGAACGCACCATGGCCGCCTATTTTGGACAGCTTGAAGACCGGCTTGAGCACGGTTCCGGTACGGCCGATCTGGACACAGAGCAGGATATCAGCAGGCAAAAAGCCTGGAGCAAGGCCATGTAAGAATCCTGGCAGATCGGCGACCAACATGGCAAATGGTGCAGCAATGCATCTGTCATGTCATCGCCGCCTCGCCAGGAGATTTGTTGTGTCCAGCCAGATTCAAACCAGCACCTCACGAATCGCTTCCCAATCGATAGCCGCATGTGCTCTTGCAGCCTGCGCAACAGGCACTTTTGCTCAAATAAACCAGTGCGCTGTCAGTTCCGGATCCACGATCACACCGGTTGTCGAGCTGTACACCTCCGAAGGCTGCAGTTCCTGCCCGCCAGCTGACAAATGGGCTTCGTCCCTCAAAGGCACAGGTGTGGTGGTACAGGCTTTTCATGTCGGTTATTGGGACTACATCGGCTGGGTTGACCGTTTTGCCGCTCCCGCCTACACCAGCCGCCAGCGCGAGCTGGCTGCCCGAAACAATCTGCGCAGCATCTACACCCCCCAGGCCGTGTTGAATGGCCGGGACTGGCCCAACTGGGGCAGCCAGCCAAGCGGCAAGGAAGCCGCCCGCGCCAGCATCGTCCTCAGACAACTTGGCACCGACCAGTTTGAGGCAAGCATCACGTCGCTTCCTGGCCTGCAAAAAGTGACGGGCTGGTCAGCCTACTGGACGGTGACCGAACACGGCCACAACTCCAAGGTGCAGGCAGGTGAAAACCGCGGCGAATTTCTCAAGCACGACTTTGTTGTGCGCCAACTGGTGCAGGCAGGGGAATACAAGGCCGCCGACAACAGCGCGCAAAAGCTGACTTTTCGCAGCATTGCCCCGACACCCGGCCACGAACGCCAGATCAATCTGGTGGTGCTTGAGCCCAAAACCGGCAAAACCCTGCAGGCGGTGAGTCTGCAATGTGCGGTTTGAAGCTGATTCGGGCTTAAGACTGGCCTAATCCTGGCCGTATCCCGGCGGCTAGACTGGGCCAAGGGCGACGCGGCAGACCTGCTGCAAAAAGCGCCCATCCAAAGGGAGGTCGCCTTGCCACAACTCAAAAAAATCCTCAAATCCATTCTGCTGGCACCCATGCTGCTGGTGCTGCTGTTTGAGGAGTGGGGCTGGGAGCCACTGGCCAGAGCTTTTGCCACCCTGGGCCGCCTGCCCTTCTGGGCAAAACTTGAACAAAAAATCATTCAATTGCCACCCTGGGCAGCCCTGCTGGCCTTTGGCATTCCGGCTTTGGTGCTGATTCCCGTCAAACTGCTGGCGCTTTACATGTTTGGCAAAGGCCATGTTGCCTTGGGACTGGGTCTGGTGATGGCCGCAAAAATCACTGGAACCGCACTTGCCGCCAGGCTTTTTCAGCTGACCCAGCCAGCCCTGATGCAATTGCGCTGGTTTGCGCGGTTTTATGTGCCCTGGAAAATCTGGAAAGACCGCATGCTGGAGCAGATCCGCAACTCGCGGACTTGGCGGGTGATGCGCTACCTTAAACGCCGCTTGAAGTTAATGGCGGGGAGGGTGTGGAGCGGTTTTGTTCATGGGGTAAAAAGCCTGTGAACTGCTTGGCCTGTAATTGGCGATATGACCAGATGAGAATCAAAACATGAACGACCTCCGCGCCCTGATGCGCCAGTTCCCCCGCCCCGGCAAACTTGAAGCGATATTCCTGCGGCCGGCGCGGCGCGTGGCTGTGCATACAGTTCAATCAGTGCAGGCGCTGGAGAACCTTGGCCTGGCCGGTGACCGCAGTACAGCCACCCGGGCCGCGCCAGGTGTCGGTAGCAAACGCCAGGTCACCCTGATTCAGGCTGAACATTTACCAGTGCTTGCAGCACTGGCGGGCCTTAAAGAAGTCAACCCGGCCTTTTTGCGGCGCAACCTCGTGGTGTCAGGCATCAACCTGCTGGCCGCCAAGTCGCTGTTTAAAAACCAGCCACTGGTTTTGCGAATTGGTGCTGCGGTTTTTGAGATTACCGGCCCATGTGAACCCTGTTCACGTATGGAAGAGCTGCTTGGCCCTGGTGGCTACAACGCCATGCGCGGCCATGGCGGACTCACGGCGCGGGTGCTCGAAGGTGGTTTTTTGCAGCTTGGTGATGAAGTTCGCTGTGAGGCTGCGACCGACAACAGCAGTCAAATGCTATTGAATATGTAGCTGTTTACCGAGGCAGAAGCCTCACTCCAGGCTTTTTGGCTGGAGAAATCGCGCCCCAGGCCCAGTCTGGTTGCCAGCAGGGGCAAAACAGTGCAAAACCAGGTCAATCCGCGCTTTCCCGCATACTTGACCTCCGGCAACTTTTGGCAGCCAAGGCTGCATCCTCTGTCACCATGACAAAAACCTCTCTCGACAAAGCCCAGATCAAATTTTTGCTGCTTGAAGGCATTCACCCTTCCGCCGTCAAGGTGCTGCGCGC
>JAZKIK010000742.1:0-2080 GCA_040384925.1 Pseudomonadota bacterium
AAAGAAAAGTAAGTCGCCCGCCGGGGCGAGACCCGGCCAGCAGCTTCAACTCGCCAGGAGAAAGCCATTAAGAACTGATGTTACGAACTTCCCCAATGAGGGCGAGAACCATCAAAACGCTTTTTCATTGGGAAGCTGCGTTTTCCCGCGTCACATCAGCAGATACTGAATCAGTTGCACTGTTTCAGCAAACTCAAACCCAGCCATCCAGCACGATTTTCCCGCGTGCCTTGCCCGATTCAATCAGGGTATGGGCACGGCGCAGGTTGGCCGCGTTGATGGTGCCAAAAGTTTCAGTCAATGTGGTTTTGACCAGGCCTGCATCCACCAGCCCGGCAACTTCATCAAGCAACTGGTGCTGGGCAATCATGTCAGGGGTGTTGAACATGGGCCGGGTAAACATCAGTTCCCAGTGTACAGACACGGCCTTGCGTTTGAAGGGCATGATGTCCAGCACGGGCATGTCGTCAATCAGGCCAAATTTGCCTTGCGGCGCAATCGCTTCAATGATCTGCGGCAGATGGTCCAGCGTATGCGTCAGGCTGACGATATAGTCCACCTGGGCAAAACCGATGTCCTTGAGCTGTGCGGCCAGGGGCTGGCTGTGGTCAATGACGTGGTGCGCGCCCAGTGATTTGACCCAGCCCTGGGTTTCTAGCCTCGATGCCGTGCCAATCACCGTCAGCGCCGTCAGCCGACTGGCCAGTTGCACCATGATGGAGCCCACGCCACCTGCGGCACCAATCACCAGCAGGGTTTTGCCGCTGGGCTGTTTGCCGGGCACCAGGCCAAGGCGGTCAAACAGCATCTCCCACGCAGTAATGGCCGTCAGCGGCAGGGCGGCGGCCTGGGCAAAGTCCAGGGTTTCAGGCATATGGCCGACGATGCGCTCATCCACGAGATGCAGCTCGCTGTTGGTGCCTGGGCGGGTGATGGAACCTGCATAAAACACCTTGTCGCCGGGTTTGAAAAGTGTCACGTCCGGTCCGACGGCACGCACGATGCCGCTGGCGTCGTAACCCAGCACCTTCCAGGTCTGGCCTTCGACTGGCGCCGCGCTGTTGCGCACTTTGGTATCCACCGGATTGACCGAAATCGCCTTGACTTCAACCAGCAGATCGTGGCCGCTAGCTATCGGGTCTGGCAGTGTGATGTCGGCCAGGCCGTCTGCTGCGCTGATGGTGTGTGGGGTTTTGTAGGCAATGGCTTTCATGATGGTTTTTTTCTTCCAAACGGTTTGCGAGAGGTGTTGCAACTTTACTTCTCTTGAAAAGAAAGATAAACAGATCTTTGATTGAAGCCATTTACAAATAAAATTTGAAAATGAAAGCCCTGCAAGACCTTGAAATTTTTGTTCGTACGACGGAAACAGGCAGCCTCTCGGCCACCGCGCGCAGCCTTGACCTGACTCCCGCAGCAGCCAGCGCGGCGCTCAAGCGGCTGGAGGCCGAGCTGCAGGCACCGCTGTTTGTGCGCTCCACTCGCAGCCTGCGCCTGACGCGTGAGGGTGAGGTTTTTCTGGCGCATTGTCGGCCCGCCCTGGCCGCCCTGCGGGATGCACAGGCCGAACTGGCCAGCGGCCGGCACCAGGTGCGTGGCATGCTGCAGCTGGCCGCCCCTTCAGACTTCGGCCGGCAAGTGCTGCTGCCCTGGCTGAATGAGTTTCAGCAGATGCACCCCGCCATCCAGTACCGGCTGCACCTGTCAGACCGCGTGACCAATGTTTACAGCGAGTTGGTGGATGCCGCCTTTCGCCAGGGCGAACCGCCGGATTCCAGCATGCTGGCCTTGCCGCTGGACTTGCGCAACCGCCGGGTGCTGTGCGCATCGTCCGCCTATCTTGCACGACATGGCACGCCGGGGTCGCCGCAGGCACTGGCCGAGCACCGTTGCCTGTGCTTCATGCTGGGGGAAGATGTATATGACCGCTGGAAGTTCTGGCAGGGCGGCACCGAAGTCACAGTGCGTGTGGCGGGCGGCAACATCTCCAACGACGGCGACGTGGTGCGCCGCTGGGCGGTGGCCGGGCAGGGGATTTGTTACAAATCACATATGGACGTGGCGGCTGACATTGCAGCGG
>JAZKIK010000743.1:0-3746 GCA_040384925.1 Pseudomonadota bacterium
GGCCATCGCCTCGGGCGCGGTCGACGGCGGCATGCTGACCTATGACCAGGTGGTCGGTCAGGTGGCAGGTGGCCAGGCGCAAAAAGTTGTCATGCCTATTGACTATTCCAACGGTGGTGACGCCATCGTGGCCGACAAGACCATCACCAAGCTGGCTGACTTCAAGGGCAAAAAAATTGGTTTCAACCCCCTGTCGCCTTCTGACTTTTTGCTGTCTTACGCCCTCAAGACTGCCAACCTCAGTGACAAGGACATCACCGCCGTCAACATGACACCCGAAGCCGTGCCTGCCGCCATGGCCTCGGGCCAGATGCCGATTGGCGTGACCTATGAACCCAGCCTGTCACAAATTCTGAGCCAGGGCGGCGGCAAAAAATTCAAGGTGATTTTTTCGTCCAAGGATGCGCCCGGCCTGATTGCTGACGTGCTGGTGTTTGACGACAAGGTCATCAAGGCCAAACCTAGCGAAATCTCCGGTGTCATCAAGGCCTATCTTGACGGCATGGCTTACATGAAGGCCAAACCCGATGAATCGGCCAAGATCATCGGCAAGTTCATGGGCGTCAGCGCCAAGGAAGTCAAGGAACAGCTCTCGGGCGTATACAACATCCCGGCCGCTGAAATGCCCAAGGCCTTTGTCAAATCCCCCTCCACCACGTCTTATTACGGCAGCGGTGAAGTGATTGGCAAGCTGCTGCTGGCCAAAGGGCAGATCAAGACTGTGCCTGCTACCGAAGCCACGTTTGATTCGCAGTTTGTGACTGCGCTGGGAAAAAAGTAATTGACTGCAAAACCGGCTGCAAGCTTGCAGCCGGTGTATTCCCCTGTTTGCCCTGAAGTAGCCAGGGCTCTTTTTTTCAAAAGAACAATCATGATCTCGCAAACTTTTCGGTATGCGGACGGCGTCCTGCCCAACGTACTGGCGCTGGGTTTTACGGTATTGGGTTACCCGCTGGGCGTTTATCTGTTGACCACGCCGTTCTGGGCGCTGAACGCGCTCGGTTTTGCCTTTGTGGTGCTGACGCTGGTCTGGTCGGCCTATTTCATTCATGAATTTGCCCACCACGCCATCTTCAAATCCGCCGGCACCAATGCGCGCTGGGGCACCCTGATGAGCTGGATCAACGGCAGCTGTTACGCCCGGTTTGAGGACATGCGACGCAAACACATGCGCCACCATGTAGAGCGTGCCGATGTCATCACCTTTGACGCGCGCGGTTTTCTGCTGGCCGCACCTGCCTGGCAAAGGCGGCTGGTGCTGGCGCTGGAATGGGCCTACTTTCCGGCAGTGGAGTTTTTGATGCGCGGTTTTGTCATCCTGATGCCTTTCGGTTCCAAAGGCAGCGGCAAAGCCAGGCTGCGCATTGTGGCCATTGCCGCTGTGCGTATCAGCGCCTGGGTGCTGCTGGCCCTGTATTCGCCCAAGGCCCTGCTGCTTTACTTTGCGGCTTTTCTGCTGTTTGTGACGATTTTGCGCTTTGCCGACTGCTTTCAGCACACCTATGATGCTTACCCGATTCTGGACGACACGCCGATTCCAAAAGACAAGATTCGTGACCGCGCCTACGAGCAGCTCAACACCTTCAGCGACATCGTGGGCATCAACAACCGCTGGCTCAATATGTTGTGGCTTAACTTCGGTTTTCATAACGCCCACCACGAGCGGCCCACTCTGCCCTGGTACAAACTGCCGGACTACCACCGCGAGCTGTATGACGAAAACTGCGCCCAGGTGATCACCGTGCGCGAGTTGCTGCGCAGCTTTCATGTCAACCGCGTCAAACGGGTACTGTCAAGCGACTACGGCGCAGTCGGTGCCGCCGGCACACCGGGCCGGGCTGATGGTTTTCTGGGTGCTGTGGGGGTTTCGTTCTTGACCGCCGTCTGAAATGAGCCCACGTTACGGGCTGGAAGGCCGCGTGGTCGTGCTGACAGGCGCGGCTGGCGGCATCGGGTGGGCGCTGGCTGCCGCTTTTGCAGCGCAGGGTTGCCGAATGGTGCTGCTGGACAGGGATTCTGCGCGGCTGGCTGCGCTGGTCGGCACCTTGCAAACTGCATTTCCTGCAAGTGCCTTGCCCTGTGACCTCAACGACGACAGCGCAGTTGCCGCCCTGGTCGAAAACCTGGCGGCAAATGTTGGACAGGTCGATATTCTGGTCAACAACGCAGGCACCGAATACCCCACACCGCTTGCCGACACTGCGGCTGAGGCCATGGCGCGCTGGTCAGGCCTGCTGGACAACAACGTCACCAGCATGGTGCGGCTGACCCGCGCCCTGCTGCCACTCATGCCTTCGGGCACCAGCATCATCAACCAGTCGTCCATCTGGGGCCAGACCGGCGTGGCCGACTTTTCAGCCTATGTGGCCAGCAAACATGCGGTGATTGGCCTGACCCGTTCGCTGGCCTGGGAACTGGCACCGCGCCGTATCCGTGTCAATGCCGTCTGCCCCGGCTGGATTCGTACCGACGCTGCGCTGGCTTCACTGCACAGCATGGCGGCAGCCCAGGGCCGCACTGCGGCAGAAGTTGAGCGCGACATTCTTTCCAGACAGGCGATTCCCGACATGCTGGACGCCAGCGACATCGCCGGGGTCTACCTGTTTCTGGCCAGCAGCGATGCAAGCGCCCTGACCGGGCAAAGCCTGGTGGCAAGCAATGGCGAGGTGATGAACTGATGACTGCTGCAAACCGATTTGAGCTGGGCCTGCAGGGCCGCGTTGCCCTTGTCACTGGCGCGGCTACCGGTATTGGCCGCGCCATAGCGCTGGCTTTTGCGCAGGCGGGCGCGGTGGTGGTCATCAACCACCTGGCCCGGCCGGCAGAAGCGGCCACGCTGCAGGCCGAGATCGAATCCACCGGTGGCCATGCGCGGGTCATTGAAGCCGATGTGACACAGGCCGCGCAAATCAGTACCCTGATCGCCCAGGTACAACTGGTGTTTGGCGCGCTTGACGTGCTGGTCAACAACGCCGGCATCATTCAGGAAAAGCCTTTTCTCGAAACCACCGAACAGGACTGGGACACCATGCTGGCGGTGGATCTGAAGTCGGTATTTCTGGTCTGCCGCGCCGTTTTGCCACTGATGGTGGCGCAAAAGCGTGGTGTCATCATCAACATCGCTTCAGACCTGGGCCTGCTGGGCCGCGCCGGTTTTGCGCCTTATTGTGCTGCCAAGGCCGGTGTCATTGGCCTGACGAAATCACTGGCACGCGAATTTGCGCCCCACATCCGTGTCAACGCCATTGCCCCTGGCCCCATCAACACCCGCATGGTGTCGCTGGAATCCATGAGCGCCAAGGCCATGGCCAAGGAGCTGGAGATTCCGCAACACCGCATTGCCGAGCCGGACGAAATTGCCGCCACAGCACTGTTTCTGGCAAGCGATCTGTCGCGCTTTTATTGCGGGCAGGTGCTGGGCCCCAATGGCGGCTCGGTGATGCCCTGACATGATGATTTCAAGCCAGGTTGCCACCTTGCGCACGTCCAGGCTTGCCTTGTGGCTGTTGTTTTTATCGGCCACTCTGTGGGGGCTGACCTGGTGGCCGGTCAAACATTTTGCGGCGGCTGGCCTGTCTGGCCCGTGGCTGACCTTGCTCAGTTACGGCCCGGTGGGTGTGGCTGGCCTGTATTTTTTATGGCGCGAACGCGCAGCCTGGCAGCGGCAGGTCTGGCTGTTTTTATTGCTGGGTCTGGTAGGCGGCTGGGCCAACACGGCTTTTATCAATGCCTTGCTGCTCGGTGAT
>JAZKIK010000744.1:0-2476 GCA_040384925.1 Pseudomonadota bacterium
AACCCAGCTTGATTACGAAGGTGAACTGGTCGCCGTGATCGGCAAGGCAGGGCGATATATAACCAAGGAAACCGCGCTGGAGCATGTGGCCGGTTATTCAATCTGCAACGACGCCTCGATACGCGACTACCAGTTCAAGTCAGCACAATGGACGATTGGCAAAAACTTTGACGACTCCGGCCCGTTTGGCCCGGTTTTTGTTACTGCCGACGAGTTGCCGCCTGGCGCGGCTGGCCTCAAGCTGCAGACCCGGCTTAACGGGGTGGTGGTGCAGGACGCCTCAACCTCTTCGCTGATATTTGATGTGGCCACGTTGGTCAGCCTGCTGAGCGAGGCCGTCTGCCTGCAAGCCGGTGATGTGATTGTGACCGGCACGCCCTCAGGTGTGGGCCTGGCGCGCAAACCGCCGCTGTTCATGAAGGACGGCGACATTTGCGAAGTTGAAATCGAGGGCATTGGCATTTTGCGCAACCCTGTGGTGGATGAAAAATGACTGAACAAACCGATTTCAAACCCGTTGCCTCACGCCGCGCCGGTGTGAAGGCGGTTCATTCTGTGGAACGTATCGTCTTCAGCGTGCCCGACCTTGTACCCGCCGAGGTGTTTTATTCAGCTTTTGGCCTGGACATCAAACCTGATGGCCAGCAGCTTGACCTGTACACCCATGGCAATCCGCATTGCTGGATGACGGTGATTGCCAATGGCCAGCCCAAGGCGCTGCAGTACCTCAGCCTGGGTATTTTTGCGGAAGACGAAGGGTTTTTCAGGCAAAAGATAGCCGATCTGGGCTTGGCCTGCGAGCCGTCTGCCTTGTCCGACGGCAGCGGCCTGTGGCTGCGCAGCCCTGACGGCACGCCGCTGCAACTGCTGGTCACGGGCAAGGTATCGCCCAGCAGCAAGAGCCAGGCCCAGCCCCTTCGCCCTCTGGCGCGCGGTGAAGCTGCGGCCGCCATGCGCAGCCAGGCCGCCAAGGTGCTGCCGCGCTGCCTGTCACATGTGCTGCTGTTCAGCGCCGATGTCTCGGGCATGGTTGTTTTTTGTGAAAGCGTGCTGGGCTTGCGCCTGTCGGACCGGTCTGGCGACCTGGTGGCTTTTTTGCATACCCCGCACGGCAGCGACCATCACTTGCTGGCCTTTGTCAAATCGAGTGGTGCCGGTTTGCACCACACCAGCTGGGACGTGGGCAGCCTTGACGAAGTAGGCGAGGGCAGTGAACAACTGCGTGCCGCAGGTTTCACCGAAGGCTGGGGCGTGGGTCGCCACGTTCTGGGCTCCAACTACTTTTATTACGCGCGCGACCCCTGGGGAAGTTTTGCTGAATATTCATTCGACATTGACTTTGTGCCACCCACCACCGACTGGGTGGCTGGTGACTACCCGCCCGAAGACTCGTTTTACCTGTGGGGGCCAGCCGTGCCTGAGTGGTTTGTGCTCAATACAGAAGCGACGACCGAAGTTGTACAGACCTGAACAGACAGTTTTGAACGAAAGGCTCAATATTCCAGCCGTTCCGGCCTGACTTCCTGCAGTATGGTGGTGGCAATTTCTTCAATGCTTTTGGTCGTGGTTGACAGCCAGCGAATGCCTTCACGCCGCATCATGGCTTCGGCCTCATGCACTTCCTGCTTGCAGTTGAGCAGGTCTGCATACTTTGAATTGGGCCGGCGTTCGTTGCGGATCTGGCTCAAACGCTCGGGCGCAATCGTCAGGCCGAATATTTTTTTGCGATGTGGTTTGAGTGCTGGTGGCAACTGGCGGCGGTCAAAATCTTCAGGAATCAGCGGGTAATTGGAAGCCTTGATGCCGTATTGCATGGCCAGATACAAAGAAGTCGGCGTTTTGCCGCTGCGGCTTACACCCACCAGTATCACGTCGGAGCCTTGCAGGTCCTTGTTGCTCTGGCCATCGTCATGCTCCAGCGAAAAATTGATAGCCTCGATGCGGTTGTCGTATTCCTTGCTCTTGGACGCGTCCGAAAAGCGGCCCACCCGGTGGTTGGACTTCAGGCCCAGTTCACCCTCAAGTGGTGCCACAAACATGCCAAACATGTCCAGCAGCATGCCATTGCAATGCGCCTTGATGACGGCCAGAATTTCCATGTCAACCAGCGTTGTGAAAACAATCGGCCGTTTGCCTTCAAGTTCAGCCGTGTGGTTGATCTGCCGGATGGCCTGGTGGGCCTTGTCCACACTGTCGGTAAAAGGCAGGCGGACGTGGCGCGGTTTGACCTCAAACTGCGCCAGAATCGCCTTGCCAAAGGTTTCGGCAGTGATTCCGGTGCCGTCAGAGATAAAAAATACGGTGCGTTGGGACATGGCAGGCTTATTCAGTATGGTGACAGGATCAGCAGGTTCGGTTTTGACAGACCGACCCTACAATTAGCGCAATTATCTACAGTCCCACATTCTCCACCTCATGCCCCGCTTCGACCGCCGCCAAACAGAGCAAGAACAAAAGCCAGCTCGCTTGCCGCGCA
>JAZKIK010000745.1:0-3168 GCA_040384925.1 Pseudomonadota bacterium
TTGTAATTAGGGCAAGTTTTTTTATACAGTTCTTCCCATCGCCTTTTGAAAAATAGTCTCTGGCTTCTTTAGTAACACTATTTAGATTAGAAATGTGTGCGAGATTTGGCAAAGGCTGATTTTTCGAGGGCGTTGCGGTCAAAACGGGCAGGTAGCGTGGCAAAGGGCAGTTCAAACGGAGTTGCAAATGCCTGCAGTGCACCGCCTTGAAAAGTGCCCAGAACCTGCACCGTCAAGGCCGGTGGGACTGCCTTGGGGCTTGTGCGGGGCGGCAAGGCCGTACCTGTGCCTGTGGCCGGCATGGCTGTGCCGCCTGACATACCGGCTTTGCTGATGTCTGGTGCGGTGGTTTTTTGGCCAGACGCACTGTGACTGCTGTTTTTGCTGCCGGCCAGGCGCAGCACAACTTCAATGTCCGACTCGCTGGCGTAAGTGGTGCCGTCGCCTGTCACGCGGGGTTTAAAGGCATAGGTCACACAAAAGCCGGGCGAAATCTTCAGGCCCTGGGCACTTACCATGGGGGCAATGGACAGGGCCGACTGGGCCGGGTTTTGCAGCAGCAGGGGTTGCAGCACCTCATTCAAAGCGGGCAGCCGTACGATCACCTGGGCCTCTCCAACCGTCTGGGGGGTGTTGCGTGTGGCCACAATGGCGGTGCCGGTTTCTGTTTCCACATAGGCTGCAGCCAGTGCCACGGCCTTGCGCAAATGGGCCACGGCCTCTGCTTTGCTGATGTCTGGCGCCTTGGGCTGGGTCGTGGCTTTGGCTGGCTGGTGGGCTGCCCGGGTTTTGCCGAACCAGCGTGGAAAAATGCGTGCAAGCCAGGCCAGCAGGCCGGAAGCTGGCTTGCTGGCTGATTCCGCCTCTGTCTTTTTGTTCTGAACTTCTGCCGGAAAGAGGCGCAGCACATGCTCACCCGTAGCATTGTCAATCTGGCCCTCGTGGGCATGTACCGAAATGGCGGCGTTGCCAAAACCATTTTCGCGCAGCAGTTTGCCTATGGCCTGTTTGGCCAGTTGGGGCGCCAGGGGCTCTGCCGCCTCGGTTGAGTAGCGCAGTTCAACGCGGGCCAGCACCATGCCCCCCAGCTGGCGGTTGATAAAACGGGTGATTCCACTCAGGTTGGCCTGGCGGCCCACAAGGCGGGTTTCTATGACGGTCATGCTGGACTCCTGAAGTTGGTTTGAATGTGTGAGCACCTAAACAAATACGCCAGGCAGCGCAATGCGTCAGATGGTTTCTGGACTTTTTCGAAAAATTTCCATGCATTCACTTGAGGCAGAGGTTCGCAGTGCTGATGTTTGCGCTCCCCCCGGCCTTATTTGTCTGCTTTTGGGCCCATGGCTTGCACACCCATATGGCGCATCAGCGTGAGCGCAGCTTCTGCCGGGGCAGAGGACTTGAGGTCCAAGGTGCGGCTGTTGCCCTCACGCACCCGCAGGGCCATCACGGCCACCGCATAACGCTTACCGTCGGCTGCAGCAAACACGCCACCAAAAAGCTTGGCCGGAAGCTGCATGCCTGGTTTGACGAAGGGGCTGTCTTCGTCCGTCAAAAAGTCCGAGCTGCCGGTTTTGCCCGACAGGCCCGCCAAACCCTGTGGTGGGCAAGCACCATACACCACACGGCATGAGCCCTGGGCCGTGCCCTTCCAGGCGCTGGCCGTTACCCCAGTTGTCATGGTCAGTGCGCGTGCGGCAGCGTTGGGGCTGGCCCAGGTCAGTGTTTTGGCTGGCGGCGTGTGGCCTGGTTGCTCCAGAAGATGCAATGCAGCAGCTTGTGACTGGCCACGGGCGCGCAAGTCCAGCGCGCGCCAGGCATCAGCCAGGCCCAGCGCATTGATGCGGATGTCGCCTCCGCCAACCGATGCATCGGCCAGGCGACGTGCAGCCACAAACTCTCGGGTGACCGTCTCGCCATAAAGCTTGTCGACATTGACACCAGACTCTTTTTGCTGACGAATCTGTTCAGCCTGTGCCAGTGGCATGCGGGTAGCGCGCAAATCCTGGGTGCCCGCATACGCATCACTGGTCCAGCGGGCGCTGAACAGGGGGAGGCCTTTTTCATCCGCCGCACCGCCCCACAAAAACTCCACAGCACCCCCGCCATAGCCGACGCCTTTCAACACATCCAGGTAGCGTTGCCCTGCGGCAAGGGCTGTGCGCTGAATCGGCTGGCGCTCATGGCTTTCTGCAAGAATGCCTTTCCAGTAGGCATCTTCACTCACTGCAATCAAACCTGCGTCCATGCCGGCCACCAGGCTGAAGGGTTTGAGCGAGCTGCCAGGCGGCAACATCCACAAGGCCGGGTGTTGCTGGGCAAGCCAGGTTGAACGCTGGTCTGGCAACTGCGCGCAAGGGCTGTTGCCTGCCAGAGCTGGTAGTCTGCCCTGGGCATCTGGCTGGGCCTTGCGACCCAGATGGTCAAGCGTGCAGTCAGACACGGCACCGGCCAGCGCCACGATGCGGCCTGTGTCCACTTCAACGATCACGATGCCCATGGCGCCCGCACGCATGGTGGCAGGGTTGGCGTAGTGGCGCTGACGCCAGGCGGCGTCCTGCGGCAGCACACCTGTGCAATCTGCCCCATGCAGCCGACCGGTGCTGCAGTCTGCCATACGCTGGGAAACCTGCTGCAGATCAGGTATCAAGGTCACACCCAGCACCGGGCCCACGGCAACGGGGTGGTGGTTCAGTTCAGCCTTGCCGGTGGGCATGCGCTGGGCTGCGTACAGCTGAGGGGCCAAATTGCGTTGCAGCCAGATATCGGTCAACAACTGACTGGCCACTGTTTCTGCTGGCAAAGGCCCGGCTTTGTCTGAGCCTGCAGTGGTCATCAGGCAAGTCTGCGCCAGTTTGGTCTGGCCAGCCAGTGTGTCGGCAGACCACAGGCAACCAGGGCGGCCCCACCAGGCGTTGGCGGTGCTGTAGTCCACGGGGCGGGCGCCCAGGGCACGGGGTTTGTCAAAGACGCTCAGGCGGGCAGATGTGGCGGTGGGGGCAGAGGGCAGGGCGGTACTGCCAGCAACCAGAACTGGCTGGGCATTGCCTTGGCGCCCGACCAGTCGGGGAAGATCGGTGTCCAGCATCTGGCCCAAGGTGCGTGCCAGGCTTCGGCAGGCACGGTCACCAACAGTAGGCATGCTGGTTTGCAGGCGTTGCACGTCCA
>JAZKIK010000745.1:3178-4995 GCA_040384925.1 Pseudomonadota bacterium
AGATGCAGGGCCTGGGTGACAACGGTAGATTTATGCGGCGTAGCCCCCTCGGTCTCTGCAAGCACAGTAACACGTACCGGTTTTGCCAATGCGCCCAGGCGCTGGTTCCAGGCGGCCACTGCGTTGTTTAACTCGTCGCAGGACGCACGCGGGTCTGATGGCCCGGATGGGTTTGCATCGCCGGCTGCGGGCACCATGGCGTGGGTCAAGGCCTGCGCCAGCTCCAGGCGGGCCTGGGCAACATGCCGCTGGCCCAGCGCGCCATCGTCGGCCCGCATGTGTCGGTAACCCAGAGCCAGCAGGCCAGCCAGACCCGCCACACTGGCGATGGCCAAGCTCAAGCCGCGGCGGCGCACCGCACCTGTTGTGGTCAAGGGTGCCTGGATATTGACACCACGCTGTTTTGATGCGCCTTCTACGTGAGCAGTGCCCATGGCCAGGGCCAGATACATCAGCGCAGCCAGATGTGTCACCGGGCCATAACCCAGCAGGCTGACGGGCAGGCCTGTCAATGGCAACACACCTGTCACACCACCAACTGACAGCACCACCTTGGCCGCCATGACCACACAGCCAAAACCCCCCAGGGCCGCCAGCCAGCGCACAGCCATCGGCATGGCCGGACGCAGGGCCGTACGCAAACCGGTGAATGCTGCGATGGTAAACACAAGCAGCACAAGCGCCATGATGGCCAGGCCACCGGCCTGCCCCCACAACGTACTGGTTAGGGCCATAACGTAGTCGCTGGGGCCTTGCAGCGGCAAACCATCCTGCACACGTCGGGCCGCCAGACCTTGCCAGGGGGCATAAGCCATACCCCAGCCAGGCAGGCCGGCACTGTCGATGAGCCAGCGGATGCGTGCCATGTCAGAGCTGCCCGCATGCATGGGGTCAAACATGGCGTAAATGCGGTCTTGCGCATGGGGCGGCAGCACTTTTGCCAGCCATGCCAGCGGGCCTGTCAGTTTGCCGGCCACCAGGCAGACCAGCAGCGCTGCAAACGCAGTGGCCGTGCATACCAGCACACCCCAGCGCATCCAGGTCCAGCCAAACAACCAGGCAAAACAGGCCGCCAAAAGCAGCGCCACCAGGGCATGGCCCAGGTCCCCCCGCAGCACCGACCCGGCCACGGCCAGCAACAGTGCCCCGGCAACCACCGCCAGGTTGTAGATTTGCAGGTTGGCACCCGCATTGGCATGAGGTGCCTGGCGTGCCAAATAACTGGCTACGCCCACACAGCCCAGCAGTATCAGCAGCTCGCTGACTGCGGCTGGCATGCCCAAAAACAATACCAGCAGGGTACCTGAGGCCAACAACAGTGCCGATTGCGCAGCCCCCCAACGAGGCTCGGCACCGCCCCTGACCCAGGCACGCACGGGTGCCAGTGCCCAGCCAGCACCGTCACGCACAGCGCGCAACAGCAGCAGGCAAACGGCCAGCACCAGCAATGGCCACCACAGCATGAGCACACCGCCGCCAAAAGCCGCAGGCCAGGGCAAGGCCAGCGTCAGTTTGAGCCACACATCACCCAGGCCAAAGCTCATGAACTGGCGTTCAGCCAGGTAGCGCAAGGCGGGTTCACCGGTCAAGGCCAGATCGGTCAGCATCAGCGCTCCCAGGCCCAGCAGTTGGCTGGCCACGGACCACACCACAAGAGCTGCCAGGCTGCCGCGGCTGGTAAAGGCAACTACCAGAAACAGCAGCACACTGCTTGCCCACAACATGGCTGGCAGGGCCTGCAGCTGTGCCAAGGCAAACCCGCGCTCGCGGTAAGCGCTGGCACGCCGTTGCCACTCCAGGGCATCGGCCAGGGTGTT
>JAZKIK010000745.1:5005-5856 GCA_040384925.1 Pseudomonadota bacterium
TCAGATGGGTGGCCGGTGGAGTAACACCATAGTCAGTCACCAATTGCAGGCCAGTGGCCATCAAGGCCAGTTCCCTGGCGCGTTCACCGGCGGGCATTGCGCTTTGGCCCAGGGCGGTGACTTTTGCGCGTGTCGCCTGGGTCTGTTCGCGCAGCGCCTCGGCTGCGCGGTCAGCGATGCTGGTGCTGTCGATGTTCTCGCGCTGGCTGGTGGGTGCGGCAGGGAAAAGAGGTGCCGCCATTTTCTGCAGCATGGCGTGCAGGGGGAAAGCATGCGTCTGCGGCTGTTTCTGCAGGGCCGCCAGCTCTGCCTGCAGGCGCAGCCGCTGCTGCGGGGCCTGCTGGTCGTAGGAGGCCAGCCAGGCATTGGCGGCTTCCATCTGTTTGTCCAGCAAGGCCTCATACGTCTGGATGGCGGTCTGGGCCGCTGCACCCTGGGGTAGTCCGTCTGCAGAGGCCAGGCACTGGGCCAGTTCATTGCGCAGCCAGGTGCGGCGCAAGCCGGCTTTCCAGCTCAAGGAGCGTGTGCAGGCTGCCTGCAGCACAGTGGCCGCAGGCAGGCGCGGCAATGGAGAGGTGATCTGGTCAGCTACAAAACGCTCGACTGCCGTTGCTGGCAGGCGTTGCCACAGAAGGTTTTGCTGGCTGGCAATAAAAAGCCAGCCCGCCATAAAAACCAGCGCAGCCAGCAAAAGCATGGGCAAGCGCAGCACAAGGCTGCGGGCAAAAGTTGGTGTATTGGCGTAGGTGTTTTTCATCTTGGCCTTCAGGCGGTTTGTGCAGATACACCCCCAGACGTTCGCTGCAAAAAAACGTCAGTTTCTGCTAAAAGATTCTTTTTTCTGACGTTGT
>JAZKIK010000746.1:0-3463 GCA_040384925.1 Pseudomonadota bacterium
CAGGCTGCTGGTCTTGTCGGAGGCGTTGCCGTTTTTTTCAAGCTGTGAATAGCCGCCCTGGGTCATGCCGACCAGGGCGGACCGCTGTGTCTGGGTCAGGCGGGCTTTTTTTCGGGCCCACCTGAGTCTGTCGTGGAAGGTGGAGAAGGCTTCGTCTTCTCTTGTACTAATATTAGTCACGTGATATTATTTCCTGTATGACTATCGCGCAAATGATTCTAGCCCTTATAAATTCTGGTGAAACTCAGGCTCAGATTGCGGCGTTCTGCAAAACCTCCCAACCCAATATCAGCTGTATCTGTAGCGGCAAGCGGGGTAACACGAGTTATGCGGTGGGCAAACGTGTGGAGCTGATGTATGCACAAAAGTTTGGTGCACCGCAATGAGATGCAGATCACTCAAACCTGGCTACCTTGCCGTACACGCCTGCGACCACACCCAGCAGTTTAACGTTGGTGTAGGTGGCGTAGCCTTCCTTGCGCGGCACGTAGGCGGCATGGCCGTCGCCTTGTGTGAGTTTGCGCAGGCTGGTGCGGTCTTTGTACCTGACGGCCACAATGTCGCCGGGCAGGGGATCGCGCCGGGGGAAAAGGATGGCCTGGTCGCCCACGCCAAACAGGCGGATGTTGTCAACGACGAGCAGCATGGCTTCGTCCTCGATCAGCATTCGGGTGGGCTGGGTGACGGCTTCGGTGATGTCTTTTGCGGGCACCAGGGGCATTTGCCGGGTGAGGTCGTCTTCTTCTGCCAGCAGCCAGCCGACGCTGCAGTTGAGGTAGGTGGCGATTCGCTCCAGCACCTTGGGGTCGTGCGGTATGGAGATGCCCAGGCTGTAGCGCCTGGCCATCTCGTATTTGCAGTCAATGCCGGCGGCAAAGTCCTTGAGGCTGCGGTCGCCGAGTTTTTCGCGGATTCTCGCGCCCATTTCAACCAGTCTATCTTTACGCATGAGACCCTCCAATAAAAAAACAGATGACCATGAGGCACGCTCAGAAAAAATCGGAGCTGCCATCAGCCGTGTCGGCCCGAAACACCTGATGGGGGCGCTGGGGCTGGCGACGGCCTGGTCGATTTACAAATGGCGTAACAAGGGGTTTGTCCCGAACGGGTACCTGGAGCGTTTTTGCGTGGAGACGGGGGAGTCTCCGCGGCAGGTGTGCGACCCGGCTGTTGCCAGCCTGATGCGCGCGGACTTGCCCAGGCGCCGCGTTCATTCCAATGGGTTGCATGCTACCAAAGGTAGATTGTTTGTCAATAGTGAGTGACTTTTGACAAGCAAAAAGTGGGTTTTTACATGTTTTTAATCAATTGCCGCCCAAAACGGCTGGCAATTGAGTGACAAGGGGGATTTGTTGATGACGATTGTGCGGGCTCCGAGGCCGAATTCGAATTTTTACATTCTGGACAAGGCCATCAGTGGGGACAAGATGTTGACCTGGGCGGCACGCGGCATGCTGGTTTTTTTGCTGGGCAAACCTGACAACTGGCGCGTGTCGGTGCAGGCGCTGATCAATGAAACCCAGATGTCGCGCAAGCAGTCCGGGCGTGATGCGGTGTATGGGCTGATTGCCGAGCTGAAGGAGGCGGGTTATCTGCAGGCGCTGACGAGCCGGTCTGAAGGCGGCGCTTTTGGCGGGGTGGACTACATGGTGTGTGAGGCGCGTTTGCCGCTTGCGGAAAACCCGGAAGCGGTGCTGCCGCCTGGGGCACCGTGTCGGGATTTGCCGGATACGGCTGCACCGCTTGCGGCAAATCCGCTACTAACAAGGACTGAAGAGAAACAAGAACTGAAACAAACCAAGGAGGCCTTGCCGCCGGGGTTTGAGGTGTTCTGGAAGCAATACCCCAACAAGGGCTCAAAACTCGATGCGGCCAGGGCCTTCAGGACAGTAAAGGCCGCAGAGCATGGGGCCATCATGGCGGCGGTGGAGGTACACAAGGCGGGCAAAAAGTGGCTCAAGGATCATGGCGAGTACATACCGCTGGCCGCGACCTGGCTGCGCGGCCGGCGCTGGGAGGATGAAATGCCCACGGCCAATGCCGGCGACTGGTGGGAGGGCGCGCAGGGCATTGAGCGCAAGGGTGCAGAGCTGGGCATCAAAAGGCTGGGCGATGAGCCGAATGAGCGTTTGCGTTTTGCCGCCCAGGTATGGGTTGCGGCGGGTGATGGGCCGCACTGGGACCGGGACTCGGCCGTGTACCCACTGGCGGTGTCCTTGCGCAAGCGACTGGTGCCGGTGCCGGTGCAGGATTTGCTGGATACGCTGGATTTGAGGATGGCAGCCGGGCCGCAGGCGCTGGAAGAATTTGATCGTAAAACTATCAAGGTGAACAAATGAAACAAATCGATTTGCTTTTGACGGGCAATAAACAACATGGCTTGCCGGTGCCTGCAGCAGCAGGGTGCGCTGGCTTTTTTGAATTGTGGGGGCAATCATGAGCCGGGTGCTGATGTGCAAGACGCCGCAGGGCTGGCTGATGCCGACCGATGTGGCCGCCGGTGAGCTGATGGGCAAGCTCAGAATGGGCCAGGATGTCTGGGTGGATGTGGTGCGGGCACGAAGCACCGCTTTTCACCGCAAGTATTTTGCGTTGCTGGGCATTGGTTTTGAAGCCTGGGAACCAGCCAAAATTACCACGGGTGAGCATGCTGGCATCAGGCCCGAAAAGGATTTTGAAAGCTTCAGAAAGGATGTGGTCAAGCTTTGCGGTTTTGTCGATGTGAATGTGTCGCTGGACGGCAGCACGATGGTGACGGCCAGATCCATTTCGTTTGAGCGCATGGGGGCCGATGAGTTTGAGCGTTTGTATTCCGAAACCATCAACATCCTGCTGAAGTTTGTGGTTCGCAACAAAAGTGAACAGCAACTGCGTGACTGGGTGGATGCGGTGATGAGGTTTGACACATGAAAAACATTCATCATCAAAAGGCGGCTGCGCCGGGACAAGGGGCAACTGTATGAAAAGCCCATACCGTACCCGACTGTCTAATTTGAGCAAGCTGAAGGAGGCATCAAAAATCGGCCTGAGCCATCCGGTGCTGCTTTGCCTGGATATGGACGAGCTGAAAACCTTGTCCCTGGCACCCTGGATGACGCCTGGACGCGACGCGCAGTTCAGGCGGGATTATCAGGACCTGGGTGTTTTCAGGCAGATGCCGCAGGAGCCTCGTTATGCGCTGTTTCTGCGCATGTGGGAGGAGGCGGAGGCGGCGGGGGCTTTGCTGGGTGGGCTGCCGGGGGAGGGGTGGGTGGTGGTGGGGAGTTGAGGTAAGGGATGCGATGTACGTCACAGCTTCTTTGCTGAGGATGCAAGGCATAAAACCGGTCAATGTCATTGGCCTTCAGTGCTAGACTTCAAATACTACCGATATGACATTAATCTACTAACACTGAAGTCAGGACCAACCCATCATGGCAAACAACTGGTGGAAAGCCCCGCCACTGAGCACTCCTTCGGCCAG
>JAZKIK010000747.1:0-3846 GCA_040384925.1 Pseudomonadota bacterium
CGTTATCTGTGGGTTTTCCGCAAAATCGTCGGACAGATGCAGCATGACCTGTTTCACGTTTACACGGTCGATCAGCACATATTGATGGTGCTGCGCAATATGCGGCGCTTTTTCATGGCCGAACATTCGCATGAATACCCCATGTGTTCACAACTGGCCAGCGGCTGGGACAAACCCTGGATTCTGTATGTGGCAGCCTTGTTCCATGACATTGCCAAAGGTCGTGGTGGTGACCATTCAGAGCTCGGCGGCAAGGATGTGCAGGTGTTTTGCAAGCAGCACGGCATAGGTGCAGAAGACTCACGACTGATCGAGTTTCTGGTGCGCGAACATCTGAGCATGAGCCGGGTCGCGCAAAAAGAAGATCTCAGCAATCCCGAAGTGATTGCCGAGTTTGCCAAGCGTGTTGGCAATGAGCGTTACCTCACCGCACTGTATTTGCTGACCGTGGCCGACATTCGCGGCACCAGCCCCAAGGTATGGAACGGCTGGAAAGGCAAACTGCTGGAAGACCTGTACCGTTACACCCTGCGTGTGCTCGGAGGCCGTGCGCCCGATGCCGATGCCGAGGTCGAGTCCAGAAAACGCGAAGCCCTGACGATTCTGGCCCTGCACGCAGAGCCTTTTGAAGCACACAAACTTCTGTGGGAAAGCCTGGATATCAGTTATTTCATGCGCCATGAAGCGGCTGACATAGCCTGGCACGCCAGGGCACTGTCGCGCCACGTTGGCAAGGCCAAGGCCATTGTGCGGGCGCGCCGCTCGTCTGCCGGTGAGGGCATGCAGGTGCTGGTGTACACACCCGATGCACCTGACCTGTTTGCACGCATCTGCGGTTATTTTGATGAAGCCGGTTTCAGCATTCTGGATGCCAAGATTCACACCGCCAAAAACGGTTATGCACTGGATACCTTTCAGGTCGTCAACCCTGACCTGACAGACCATTTCCGCGAGATGGCAGCCATGGTTGAGTCAGAACTGGACCGCACGATTGAAGAGCCCGGCCCGTTGCCCACACCGGGCAAAGGCCGTGTGTCACGCCGGGTCAGGAGTTTTCCGATTGCGCCGCGTGTCGACTTGCGGCCAGACGAAAAAGCCCAGCGCTGGCTGCTCAGCGTATCAGCCAGCGACAGGGTCGGGCTGCTTTACCTGATTGCGCGTGTGCTTGCACGGCACCGCATCAATCTGCAACTGGCCAAGGTCACCACCCTGGGCGAGCGCGTTGAAGACACCTTTTTGATCGATGGCCCGGAACTGCAGCACAACAAGGCGCAGATTGCGATTGAAACCGAGTTGCTGGAGGCGCTGGCACCTTGATGGCCTGATGACTTGCTTCAAGCCGGCAAAATTGCCGTTTTAAGGTAATGCAACAGGCGGCCTTTGTAGGCCCCGCCCTGCCCTGGCAGTTTTGAAATGCGGGTTTCAGTGTGCGAATAACCCAGGCCATCCATCCTGCGGTTAAAGCTGCTGCGGTTGCCCCGGTCAGGGTCAACAATCAGCACCTCCACATCGGCGCAGGCATGCAGGTCTATGAATTCAGACAGAGCCTGCGGCTGGCCACGGTCATACAGCACATCACTGCCAATGATCAGGTCAAAACGCCCAAGCTTCGGGTTGGCACGTGTCCAGTTGCCCGTCTGGTATTTCATTGCTGGCAGCTGGTTGAGTTTGAGGTTTTCAAGCAAAAAGGCCGCTGCCAGCGGATGGCAGTCACTGGCGGTGATATTGCCACCCCGTCTGTGAACCACCAGACTGGCCAGCGCCAGGCCGCAACCCAGTTCCAGAATACGTTTGCCTTCCAGCTCAAAAGTCAGCATGGCATGTGCCAGCACCCGGCCAGAAGGCCACAACAAGCCAAAAATCGGCCAGGCCGATGAAGAAATGCCTTCCGCCTCGGCAGCGCCAAGCGGGTCATCAAACTGCTGGCGATCAAGCAGTGAACGCAGTTGCAAATCGTCCCCGCTGCCGCTGACGGTTTCAAACTTTATTTTGTGGGGAAAAGAAACTGCAGCGCCGGCAAGAACGGCCTGCGGCTGGGGTGCCTGCGACATAAGGAAACTTCCTGCGCACAACACGCCAAACCATAACAAGCGGGCAAAACGCCAAAACCAGCGGGCAGTGTACGCCTCGGGTCAAATCCCTTTAAAAAGATGCTGAAGGATCAGACCGGGGCGGGATGGTTTGGCAACTACCAGGGTATCCAGGTCGGTTTGCTCCCTCCCCTTCTGGAGAGGGAGCAAAAGAGTCAGTTTCGCCTACCCGTTTCGCCTTTGCCCGGCCAGCCGTTTGACCACGGTGATCATGCGGTCAATCTCGTCAAAGGTGTTGTAGAACGCCAAAGAAGGCCGCACCGTGGTCTCGACACCAAAACGCCGCAGTATGGGCTGCGCGCAGTGGTGGCCGGTTCGCACGGCTATGCCTTCTTCATTGAGCGCCTGGCCTACTTCTTCAGTGCTGTAGCCTGCCAGCACAAACGACATCACACTGGCCTTGTCAGCGGCCGTGCCTATCAGGCGCACGCCCTTGATCTCACCCAGGTGCTGCATGCCGTAGCAAAGCAGATCGTGTTCATAACGCCCGATGTTTTCAATGCCAATGCGGTTGATGTAGTCAATCGCAGCACCCAGGCCCACGGCGTCGGCAATATTGCCGGTACCGGCCTCAAACTTGTTGGGAATCGGCTGAAACACGGTTTTTTCAAACGTGACATCGGCAATCATGTTGCCGCCGCCCTGCCAGGGTGGCATGTCTTCGAGCACTTCACGTTTGCCCCAGACCACACCGATGCCAGTCGGGCCAAACAGCTTGTGGCCTGAAAACACAAAAAAGTCGGCACCAATGTCCTGCACATCCACCCGCATGTGCGATACCGATTGCGCGCCATCCACCAGCGCCTTTGCGCCTGCCCGGTGCGCCATGGCAACGATTTCCTTGACTGGTACCACGGTGCCAAGCGCATTGGAAACCTGGGTCACGGCGACGATTTTGGTACGGTCATTGAGCAGCTTGCTGTAGTCGTCCAGCAGCACCTGGCCGCTGTCGTCCACCGGAATCACACGCAGCTTCGCGCCTTTGGCGGCCGCCAGCTGTTGCCAGGGCACGATGTTGGCGTGATGCTCCAGGTTGCTGACGATGATTTCGTCACCCTCACCCACATGCTGGCCACCCCAGCTTTTGGCGACCAGGTTGATCGCCTCGGTGGTGCCGCGCACAAAAATCACTTCATTGACGTCTGGCGCGTTGATGTAGCGCTTGACACGGTCACGCGCACCTTCATAAGCGTCAGTCGCGCGGGCAGCCAGCTCGTGCGCTGCGCGGTGGATGTTGGAGTTTTCGTGTTCGTAAAAATACGAAACCCGGTCAATCACCGACTGCGGTTTGTGGGTGGTGGCGGCGTTGTCAAACCACACCAGCTGGCGGCCATTGACGCGCTCTTTCAGAATGGGAAAGTCACGCCTGACCGCATGCACATCAAACGCCGGGTGCGCCGACTGCCCGGCCAGCGGCACCGTACCGTGAGGCGCGGGTTTTGCCGGTGTGACATAACCACTGGGCAAGACAACTGAATCGACGTAATAAAACTTCGGCTCGGCTGAAGGTGTGGTGGGCGGCACAGGCGCAGCGGGTTTGACAACCGAAGGCGATGGCACTTCGGCTTGCCCAAACTGCGGCGTCAATGACAGACCAGCCAGTTCATCAAGCCCGCCTTTGGGTGCAGGCGGATTCTGAACCGAAGCACCAGGTGCACCCGGCACACCCGACGCCCCCGGTGACGGATGTCCATGCGTGTCATTCAGAAAATAAAACGGCAAGGCATTGCTGGCCGGATGCGCCGCAGACTGCGAA
>JAZKIK010000747.1:3872-7958 GCA_040384925.1 Pseudomonadota bacterium
TGCCAGCCACCGCATGCGGCAAACCAGCAGGCGCACGGTTGCCCAGGGTCAAAACCTGGCCGGGCGAGGCCGGAATCAGGTTGCTGCCGGGAATCTGCCCCTGCGGAATCGGCGTGCCGGGTACACCAGGCCCAAAACCGGCCGGGCTGGCCAGCGGTGAACCACTTGGTGCCAGTTGCAGCGGTGCCTGAACGCCGGATGGCGCAAAGGCGGGCCGCGTTTCAGTGGGCGACTTTATAAATGCCAGCGAGGTCGGCAGGTCACCCGACTCGCCAGGCAGGGCTGCAAACATCGCGCTGGCCAGGCGCGACAGCAATGCCGTGTCAATGGGAGAAGCTGGCGCGCCGGGTAAATCAGGCCCGCGTGACGGTGCGGCTGAAACATTCGGCGGCGCGGAAAGGCCGGGGTTGGGAACAGACATGCTGGTCGTGCGGCTTATTTGTAGGTGTCAGCGTAGTCGTGGTACTTGCCGATCTCGACATCGTCCAGCACAGCCAGCGCGTCGGTCGTCAGCACGGCCAGAGAGCAGTACAAAGAAATCAGGTAGGACGCAATCGCGTGGTTGTTGATGCCCATGAAGCGCACCGACAGACCAGGGCTCTGTTCACCAGGCAAACCAGGCTGAAACAGTCCAACCACACCCTGGCGCTTGTCACCCACACGCAGCAGCAGAATCTTGCTCTTGCCATCGGCAACTGGCACCTTGTCAGACGGGATCAAGGGAATGCCGCGCCAGGTGATGAACTGCGAACCAAACAGGCTGACCGTTGGTGGTGGTGTACCGCGGCGTGTGGCTTCGCGGCCAAAAGCGGCAATTGCAAGCGGGTGGGTCAAAAAGAAGGCTGGTTCCTTCCAGACCTTGGTCAGCAATTCATCCAGGTCGTCAGGGGTGGGTGCGCCGGTCAGGGGGAAGATGCGCTGTTCGTCAGTCACCTGGGCCAGCAGGCCGTAGTCAGGATTGTTGATCAGTTCGCTTTCCTGGTTTTCCTTGATGGTTTCAATCGTCAGGCGCAGTTGTTCCTTGATCTGGTCATGCGGGCTGCTGTACAGGTCGGAAATGCGGGTGTGAACATCCAGCACGGTGCTGACGGCATTGAGGAAAAACTCGCGTGGCGCTTCTTCGTAATCGACAAAAGTGCGTGGCAGCTGGTTTTCTTCTTCACGCGCTGTGCATTTGACCTTGATCGACTCCGGATTCTTGACCTTGTTGAGGCGGTAAATGCCAGCTTCCACTGGCACCCATTGCAGCAGGTGCGTCAGCCAGCGCGGAGAGATGGTTTCGAGTTGCGCTGTGGTCTTGGTTGCATTGGCCAGTTGCCGTGCTGCGTTGTCGCCCAATGCTGTGGTGCCGCCTACTGTTGCTGTCATAAAAAAATTCCCTCGATTGAAATATTGGAAAAGTTGAAAAAAAAGAAAAACCCAAGGACCGGTAAAAGTGCTCTGCAGTGTCCGGGTTCAGGCGGCTGGCTTCAACAGGCTATAGCCATCAAGTTGATGCCACGCACCAGATTGGCCTGGCTCAGTTGTTCACCGCGTTTGACCAGGCTTGAGGGACTGAGCTGAAGCGCCAAAGCCAGTTTTTCGACCGTCAGCAGTGACGCAATCACCCTGCCCCGCTCGATTTCACCGACATAAGAACGGTTCAGGTCAGACCGTTCGGCCAGCCCTTCCTGCGACCAACCCTGTGATTCACGCGACTGGCGCACGGCAATGCCAAAACTTTCTATCAGCGCTGTGCTCATGGCAACACGGCTTCCCTGTTGTCGTGGCGCTGTCCGGCTTCGCTTGAAATATCACGTGAAGTGGCTTGGGTGACATTGCCCCCGGCCGGCACGTCATGTGTGACCCAGACATTGCCGCCTATGGTCGCGCCCTTGCCAATCGTCACGCGGCCCAGCACGGTGGCACCGGCGTAGATCACCACATCGTCTTCCACCACCGGGTGGCGCGGCAGGCCTTTTTGCAGGTTGCCAGCCAGGTCCGTCGGGAAACGTTTGGCACCCAGAGTCACGGCCTGGTAAAGCCGGACCCGTTTGCCGATCACTGCGGTTTCGCCAATCACAACACCCGTGCCGTGGTCAATGAAAAAGCCGGGGCCGATCTGCGCACCGGGGTGAATGTCAATACCGGTCTGCCCATGCGCCAGCTCGGCCACGATGCGCGCCAGCAGCGGCAGGCCCAGGCCATACAGGCGGTGCGCCAGGCGGTGGTGAATCATCGCCAGCACGCCGGGGTAACACAGCAGCACCTCGTCCACACTGCGCGCCGCCGGGTCGCCGTTGTAGGCGGCCAGCACATCGCTGTCAAGCAGGCTGCGGATTTCAGGCAAGGAAGCAGCAAAACTTCGCGCCGCCAGCAGGGCTTCAGGCCCGGTGTCGCCGTCTGGCCGGCCCTGGTGGCGGGCGCTGTAAGTCAGCTCCAGCCGGATTTGCGCCAGCAGCGCATGCAAAGCTGAATCCAGCGTGTGGCCGACGTAAAAGTCTTCATTCTCCTGCCTGAGATCAAGCGGACCCAGCCGCATCGGGAACAGTGCGCCCTTCAGGCTCTCAATGACAGTTGCCAGAGCATCTCGCGATGGAAACTCGCGCCCGCCCGGCTCACGTGAACGTTTTTGCGTTTCACGCCAGTTTTTTCTGACCTCGTGCAGCGAGGCAACGATGGTGTTGATATCAAAAACAGCCATGTTCAGTCCTGCACCCAGGGCAAGTCATGAAACTGCCAGCCGTCAATGCTGCCGCGATGCTGGCTGGCATCCATCTCACCCTCAAACCCTTCAAACACGTTAAAAACGCTGGTAAAACCGCCCTTGGCCGCCGCTTCAGCCGCCAGCGCAGAGCGTTTGCCACTGCGGCACAAGAGCAGGACAATCGCATCCTTGCTGCCAACCTTTGCCTCCAGCTCGCGTACAAAACGCGGGTTGCGCGTCAGGCTGGTGCCAGTGGCCCAGGGCACATGCAGGCTGTCAGGCACATGGCCGACAAACTTGCGTTCTTCACCAGTGCGTACATCCACCAGCAGGGCCTGGCCGCTCGAAAAAAGCTTCCAGGCCACAGGCGGCGTCACACCGCCGGAGTAAGTCAGGCCAGATTCCTGCGCCTGGACGCGCGCCGTTTCAAGCGCTTCGGGTAAAACCAGTTCAGATGTTTCGGAAGTCATGGATGTTTGCTTTTTCAAAAAATCAAGGTTTTAGTTGCCCGCCCAGTCCATTTGGTGGACATAGACAGCAGGCGCTCATTACTGAAAGGCACTGTAAATCCATCAAAACAAAACTCAAAAGAATAAGAAGTAAGTTCTTCACAGCCAAATCATCTGTAAGCGTTTTTGACAGGCGTAAAAAAGCCCCGGCAAGCGGGGCAAGAAAAACCTGCGCACAAAGAGGCAAGTTACGAATGACGAAACCTAATTTGCCATCAAATCAGCAGTCACAAATCGTGCACAAGCGCCGATCCGCTACAGAAAGAAAAACGCAGCCGCCACAGCCGTAGGCAACAAAGCCCCCAGCAGCAAGCCGACTGCACTGATGGATTCGTCGTTGAACCCGTTTTTAAGCAGGGCCACACCAGCCGGATTCGGTGCATTGGCAATCACTGTCAGGCCACCACCTGCCACGGCTCCGGCCACCAGCATGTATTTGGCGGGGTCACTCATGCCTTCAATCAGTGAGCCCAGATAGGTCAAAGCGGCGTTGTCAGTGATGGCTGTCAGGCCCAGAGCGCCAAAAAACAGCGCAACAGGCTGCAGGCTGGACACAATGGGCTGCAGCCACCATTGCTGCATGCCACCCAGCACCACCAGCCCGGCCAGGAAAAAGCCAACCAGCAGGCCTTCTTTCAGAATCAGCGGGTTCTGATACCGCTCATAAGCCTGGGTAAAACCCAGAAAAAACAGAAACAGCCCCAAAAAAATCACCGGGTGATGTGCAAACACCACCACACCGCATAAAAACGCCATGTGAATCAGCGTCACCAGCAGCGGAATCCGCACTTGTTGTTCTGACGATGATGCAGCCTCAGTCACATATTTGCGCAACATATAGGTTATGGCTGTCGCATTGATCAGCACGGCAATCGCAGCCTTCCAGCCAAA
>JAZKIK010000748.1:0-2659 GCA_040384925.1 Pseudomonadota bacterium
GCGTCAACGACAAACCGCTGCTGCGCGCCTACAGCATCGTCAGCCCCAACCATGAGGCGCATCTTGAGTTCTTAAGCATCAAGGTGCCCGACGGCCCCCTGACCTCGCGGTTGCAGCACATCAAGGTGGGCGACACCATTATTGTTGGCCGCAAACCCACGGGCACCTTGCTGATTGACTACCTGTTGCCTGGCAAACGGCTGTATCTGCTGTCCACCGGCACCGGCCTTGCGCCTTTTTTAAGCATCATCCGTGACCCTGAAACCTATGAACGGTTTGAACAGGTGGTACTGGTGCATGGCGTGCGCCACGTCAATGAACTGGCCTACCACGATCTGCTGGCCGAACAATTGCCCAAGGACGAACTGCTGGGCGAACTGGTGGCTGGCAAACTGCTGTATTACCCTACCGTCACGCGTGAAAGTTATAAAAACAAGGGCCGGGTGACCGAGCTGATCGCCAGCGGCAAGCTTTTTGCTGACCTCAAACTGCCCAGGCTTGACCCCGAAAACGACAGGATCATGATTTGCGGCAGCCCCGAAATGCTCAAGGACCTGAAACACATGCTGGAAAACACCGGCTTCAAGGAAGGCAATACATCCAAACCGGGCGACTTTGTCATTGAACGCGCGTTTGCCGATCAATAACGGGCTGGAAACATCTGCCATGCCGGCGCAAACTGTCAGTCAAAATCCAGAATGGGGCTGTCACCGGATTGGCCCAAGCACACCATGACCGCAGTCAAAACCACCAAACCCCGCGCCACCGGCCCACGCCGAGCCTCATCAAAAACAGCGGCCTCCGCCACCAGTGCGGCCAAACCGCCCGGTGTGCGCGAGCAGGCGGCGCAGGCCACACGCGACAACATCCTGCGTGCGGCCACGCGTGTTTTTGCACGTTATGGTTATGAGGGCGGCAGCGTCGAAAAAATCTCCAAATCGGCCAAGTCATTTGACCGGATGATTTACTACTACTTTGGCAGCAAGGAAGAACTGTTCATTGCCGTGCTTGAAGACATGTACAGGCGCATGAACGAGGCCGAACTCAAGCTGACGCTGAAGATTGACGAGCCGGTGGAGTCGCTCAAGGACGTGATCCGTTTTGTGGTGTCCTACTACGGCAAAAACCCCGAGTTCATCACCCTGCTCAACACCGAAAACCTGCACCGCGGCAAACACATCTCCAAGTCGGTGCGGGCGCGGGAATACTCTTCACCCGCCATCGCCATCATTCGCCAACTGCTTGAAAGCGGTGTACAGAAAGGCATCTTCAGGCCCGAGGTGTCGGCGCGCAATGTCTACCTGCTGATTGCCGCCACGGGTTATTTCTACATTTCAAACCGCCACACCCTGTCGGCCTTTTTGGGTGAAGACCTGCAAACGCCTGAAGCGATGGCCGACTGGCAGGCCTTCATCATCAGCACCGTGTTGCGCACCGTCATGCTGAAACCCTGACAACAACAAAAGATATTCAAACACCCCACGAAAGACAACACCATGGCAGAAGCTGCATCCACCGGCAAATCCGGCAAGGTCGTCATCAAAAATATCGGCCTGCTGCTCTCGGGCGACATTGACAAACCCGTTCTTGATGCCGACACCATCGTCGTCAACGACGGCCTGATTGTTGCCGTCGGCAAGTTCAAGGACGTGGACACCGAGCATGCCCACACCGTCATTGACGCCCGCCAGACTTGCGTTTGCCCCGGCCTGATAGACAGCCACGTGCACCCGGTGTTTGGCGACTGGACCCCGCGCCAGAACCAGATCGGCTGGATCGACTCGACCATGCATGGCGGCGTGACCACCATGATTTCAGCCGGCGAGGTGCATTTGCCTGGCCGCCCCAAGGACATCGTGGGCCTGAAAGCCCTGGCCATCACCGCCCAGCGTGCGTTTGACAACTTCCGCCCTGGCGGCGTCAAGGTGCTGGCCGGTGCACCCATCATTGAAAAAGGCATGGTCGAACAGGACTTCAAAGACCTGTCAGAAGCCGGTGTCAAGCTGCTGGGCGAAGTCGGCCTGGGTTCGGTCAAGGCTGGTTATGAAGCCAAGGAAATGGTCGCCTGGGCGCGCAAATACGGCATACAAAGCACCATTCACACCGGCGGCCCGTCGATTCCCGGCTCCGGCCTGATTGACAAGGACGTGGTGCTTGAAGCCGACGCCGATGTGATTGGTCATATCAACGGCGGCCACACATCCCTTTCGGAACAGCATGTATGCGAGCTGTGCGAAAAATCATCCCGCGCCATTGAAATCGTCCACAACGGCAATGAAAAAGTAGCCATTGCCGCCGCCCAGGCTGCGCTGCAGCTCAAATGCCCACACCGCGTGATTCTGGGCACCGACGGCCCCGCAGGCTCGGGTGTGCAACCGCTCGGCATGCTGCGACTGATTTCACTGCTGTGCAGCCTGGGCAACATACCGCCCGAACTGGCCTTCTGTTTTGCCACCGGCAACACCGCCCGCATACGCCAGCTCAACTGCGGCCTGATAGAAGTCGGCCGCGACGCCGACTTTGTTTTTATGGACAAAGCCCAGCATTCATCCGGCCTGAACATGCTCGACAGCGTGCAGCGCGGCGACATTCCGGGCGTAGGCATGGTCATGATTGACGGCCTGGTGCGTTGTGGGCGCAGCAGGAATACACCGCCTGC
>JAZKIK010000749.1:0-4015 GCA_040384925.1 Pseudomonadota bacterium
TCATTTTTCCAGAATCGATTTTTCAGACCGTACAGCCTTTTCTACCTCATCGGAGACAGCAAAGGCTGCGAGTTATGCCTGGTTTGATTGGTTCAAGTCCGTCTGCTGCTTAAATTTATTCGATTTTGTCGTCTGCCGATGCCAGTGGAATGACAGGCTGAGCACCAGGCTGCGCAACCAGCAAGGGCACCATATTGCTGCGCCCGGCAGCGCCACCCATCATTTCCATACGCACCCTGCCAGCCGTGCGGCGTGCCTCGACCACAAGCGCTGGTGGCTTTAAATGGCTGTAAAGCTGCATCACGGTTTTGACGTAATTGCGGGTTTCAGGGTAGTTGGGAATCTTGTTGCCAGCACGCTGGACAGCGCCCTCACCCGCGTTGTAGGCCGCAATGGCCAGTTCCAGCTGGCCTGGAAACATATTGATCAAATCATTCAGATAACTTGAGCCAGCGCGAATATTTATCCGGGGATCCGTCAGTTTTTTCTCTATCGGCGAGTTCTTGTCAGCCCTGACGCCATAACGCTGGGCTGTTGGCGGTATGAGCTGCATCAAACCGACCGCACCTTTGGGCGACACGGCATGGGTGTCAAAACCCGACTCGGTGGCAATCAGTGCCTGAAGCAGTTCGTAGTCAATGCCATGTGTTTCCGAAGCGTCCCTGATCAGATGGCGAACCGCTTTGTAATTGGGTGACACATCAAAAAAAGCCAGTAGTTTGGGCGGCGTGTAAGCCCCACCAGCGGGCATCGAATAAGCAGAAGTTGAGTTTTTTTCAGTTTTTTCATTCAACCCGGCTGGCAATTTTTCACCCTTGCTGACTGCAAAACTCTCATTGCTGCGAAAAAACAGCTCGTAGCGCTCATCCAGCCGCTCGGCTGAAAAGTGGGACACCCCCTTGGCATCAACATAACCCCACACATCAGCCCGGGCCGCACCGGCATGAAAAACCAGGCCCAGACTCAACAATACCAGCAACAGCCAACTTTTCGAACGCTCACGCAGCAGCGGCAACCCCTGGGCTGAGGCTGAAAGCAGTTGTTTGAAGCTGGTTGGTGCAGGATTCATCAAATATCAATTTCCACGGCGTCGCCATGCAATTCCATCAGTTCGCGACGCGCAGCGGCCTCGCCCTTGCCCATCAGTTTGGTGATCAGGCCTTCGGTTTGCAAAAAGCTCTGGTTGCCCAATTGCACAGGCAACAGGCGGCGGGTATCCGGATTGAGTGTGGTTTCCCATAATTGTTCCGCATTCATTTCACCCAGGCCCTTGAAACGGCTGATGCTCCATGAGGCTTCACGCACACCTTCCTTGCGCAGTTTGTCCAGAATGGCGGTCAATTCTCCCTCGTCCAGCGCGTAAGCCTTGGATGCGGGTTTCTTGCCACGTGCCGGTGCATCAACACGAAACAATGGCGGCCTGGCGACAAAAACATGACCGGTTTCTATCAGTTTTGGGAAATGCCTGAAAAACAGTGTCAGAAGCAAGACCTGAATATGCGAGCCGTCCACGTCAGCATCACTGAGGATGCAGACCTTGCCATAACGCAGGCCGCTCATGTCAGGATTGTCGTTAGGGCCATGCGGGTCAACACCAATGGCAACGGCTATGTCGTGAATTTCAGTGTTGGCAAACAGGCGGTCGCGTTCAACCTCCCAGGTGTTCAGCACCTTGCCGCGCAGCGGCAGAATCGCCTGGCTCTCCTTGTCGCGCCCCATTTTTGCGCTGCCTCCGGCTGAATCACCTTCGACCAGAAACACTTCGTTATGTGCCAGATCGCGGCTTTCACAATCGGTCAGTTTGCCGGGCAACACGGCAACTCCTGAACCCTTGCGCTTCTCAACCTTCTGACCGGCTTTTTGCCGGATCTGGGCTGCACGAATCGCCAGTTCAGCGAGCTTTTTGCCGTATTCCACATGCTGGTTCAGCCACAACTCCAGCGCCGGGCGCACATAACTCGACACCAGGCGGACGGCGTCACGTGAATTGAGCCTTTCCTTGATCTGGCCCTGAAACTGTGGGTCCAGCACCTTGGCGCTCAAGACATAACTGGCGCGGGCAAACACGTCTTCGGGCAGCAGCTTGACGCCTTTTGGCAAAAGCGAATGCAGTTCTATAAAACTTTTGACCGCTGTAAACAGCCCGTCACGCAAACCGCTTTCATGCGTGCCACCAGCACTGGTCGGAATCAGGTTGACATAACTCTCGCGCACCGGCTGGCCGTCTTCGGTGAAGGCCACACACCAGCCAGCGCCCTCGCCTTCGGCAAAACTTTCATGCGCGGCATCGGCAAAACCTTCGCCTTCAAACATCGGAATGACCAGGTCACCATTGAGCGTCTGCATCAGATAGTCACGCAGGCCACCCTTGAATATCCAGGTCTGGACCTCTTTGGTCTTTTCATTGGTCAGCGTGACGGTCACGCCTGGCATCAAAACTGCCTTGCTGCGCAGCAGATGCGTCAATTCCGCCATGGGAAGGGCCGAGGACTCGAAATATTTGGCGTCCGGCCAGGCCCTGACCGAGGTACCGGATTTGCGGTCACCTTCACCGGCCTTGCGCAAATCAAGCTTTTCAATCACATCGCCGCCGGAAAACACCAGCCGAGCGACCATGCCTTCACGGTAAGACATCACTTCAAGCCGTTTTGACAGGGCATTGGTCACGCTGACCCCTACGCCGTGCAGGCCGCCTGAAAAGCTGTAGGCACCGCCTTTGCCCTTGTCAAACTTGCCGCCCGCATGCAGACGGGTAAACACCAGCTCGACCACCGGGGCTTTTTCTTCAGGATGCATGCCAAACGGAATGCCACGGCCATCGTCATCAATGCTGACGGAGCCATCCATGTGCAGCGTGACCTTGATTTTTTTGCCATGCCCGGCCAGCGCCTCGTCGGCCGAGTTGTCGAGCACCTCCTGAATGATGTGCAGGGGGTTGTCGGTACGGGTGTACATGCCCGGCCGCTGCTTGACAGGCTCCAGGCCTTTGAGCACACGAATCGAACTTTCGGAATATTCAGGAGGTAATTTGGCAGACATGGAAGATGGAATCGGATCAGTCAGGATCGGTTTGTTGGCGTGATTGTAGTCGGGCTCTGCAAAGAAGCTGTTTATTTATACAGCTTCTTTTGCGTTTTCAGGAAATTTCGGGCGACGGCAGATTTTGTGCATAAGGGTTAAAGTAAGCGGCTGCGCGGGCATCACAACAGACAGACCACCTTAACAACAAGTCATGACATCCAATAAACCACTCTCCCTTGTGCAGGTACTGGCCTGCGGGGCCGCGATCGTGACGCTTTCAATGGGCATTCGGCACGGTTTTGGGCTGTGGCTGCAGCCGATTACGCAGTCTCAGGGTTGGACGCGCGAGACTTTTGCGTTTGCAATTGCAATACAAAACCTGTCATGGGGCGTTTTTGGCATTTTTGCCGGCATGCTGGCAGACAAATTTGGCGCTTTCAAGGTGATTGTGGTTGGTGCCCTGTTGTACGCCCTGGGTCTGGTCGGCATGGCGCTGTCGCCGACCGGCTTTTTATTCACGCTGACGGCAGGTGTATTGATAGGTGCGGCGCAGGCCGGTACCACTTACGCGGTGATCTATGGTGTGATCGGGCGTAATATTTCAGCTGACAGACGTTCATGGGCCATGGGTGTGGCTGCAGCGGCGGGTTCTTTTGGACAGTTTCTGATGGTGCCGGTTGAAGGTTTCCTGATCAGCAACATGGGCTGGAAAGAAGCTTTGCTGATCCTGGGCGGCGCTGTCCTGTTGATCATGCCGCTGGCAATTGGCCTGCGCGAAAAAACCTTTTCAGGCGGCTCGGCCCTCAATCGCGAACAGACGATTGCCCAGGCGCTGCGTGAAGCCTTTAAATACCCGAGCTTTCAGTTGCTGCTCGCCGGTTATTTTGTATGCGGTTTCCAGGTGGTGTTTATCGGCGTTCACATGCCCAGCTACCTGAAAGACAAGGGTTTGTCACCCCAGGTTGCCAGTTACGCGCTGGCACTGATCGGGCTT
>JAZKIK010000750.1:0-1789 GCA_040384925.1 Pseudomonadota bacterium
AGCCAAGGACAGGTTTTGTTGGCCTGCATGGGCATCAGGTGCAAGTTGCCATAGAACTGGAATGCCGCAATCTGACCTTGCCCCAGCCCAAGCGTTTCTATGCAACCGGGAGCGGTTAGTTGCGTTTTCGTTCGCTGCACCAGCAGGGTGTAGCTTTGGGCGTAGTTGAGCAATGGCATCCACAAGGTCATGAACAGCAACCAGCTTAGCGCGGCGCCACCGGCTGGCAGCACCAGGCTTTTCCAGATGGCGGCTCGGTGGCGGCCGACACGCCATTTGACCAGCGCTATCCAAGCTACCGTGGCGATGGCCGCAATGGCAAAGGCCAATAGGGAGAAGCTGGCTTCAAAGCCTGGTGCCAAGCGGGCTACGTTGGCCGCCGGTTGTGCAGGAATCCCGGTCTGCATCGCGATCCATACCACCCAGATCGTGAGCGCACTGCCGGAAAAGAACAACAAGGTGAACCAGTCAATCAGGGCGGAGACTTGGCGCTTCAACGTGGGCAACGCAAAGGCCGCCAGCGTGGCCAGTGCAGGCAGGGCCAGCAGCAGGGTGCGGTCCGACGAGCCGGTGGTCAGGGTGGCGATTGCACACACTGCGACAAACCAGGTCGGCAATGCAATATGGCGACTGATACGGCGGTTGAATAGCTGATAGCGCCAGCGCCATACGGTCCATAGGGTCAGGGGCCAGGCCGGCCAAGTAAACCATACAAGCAACTCTGCGTAACCCTGCCAGTCTGCCCACAGGGCATGTGGCAGCTCAATTTTCCAGCGCAAGAGGCCTAGGGCCATGGCGAGTGCGGCACTGATGAGCGTCGTCAGGGCGATGGCAATACTTTCCCGTGTAATGCGGCGGTTGCGCGCGCTGTCAGGCGTGTCCGTTTCGTGGTCGGTATAGTGGAGCGCGGCACTACCAAGGCCGAACAAAATAGCTAGGCTGGGCGCTCCCGACAAAGACAGACCTATCAACCCCACCGCCGCAGCGACCGCCGGGCCACGCCTGCGGTAGGGCAGTGCTCCCATGGCATAGAAGAACAGTGCGGAGAACGCCAACTGTGCTAAGGCGGGCGTCGCTTCGTGTGCGAGTTGTGCCAGCCCAAGGCAGGCGATGAAGGCCAGCAGTCCGCCATCGGCCATGGCGCGGGCATAGTCCGCGGGCAGGGCTTCTCCACCGAATGCAAAAGGAACGGGTTGCGCCAAAGGATTGCGTGCCAGGTAGTAGGTGCCGTACCAGGTGGCGACCATGGCCAGTCCCAGCAGCAATGCAAAGGGAATGCGCGCTGCAAAGTCTGGACTGACCCAGCTGGGTGCCAACTGCATGGCCCAAGCGCCAAACCAATACGGCAAAACGGCGGGATTGTCTGCCGGCAGTCCCATCAGGGTGGGGGCCAGCCAGTTGGAGGTGCCTTGTACTAATTCAGCCATGAAACCCAGGGCCGCCATGTCTTCACTTTTCCAGGCGTCGCGACCCACGAAACCGGGCAAGGCATAAGCAAAGCAGAGCAGAAACAAGGCCCAGCGCGGAAGGCGTCTGGCACCAGCTTCGGTGACGATGGCAGGGTTGGGGTGGTTCACGGATTCAAATGCAATAAAAAAAGCAGCGCGGATATCCGGGCTGCTTTTTTGGTGACGATTCAGGCCAAAACCTGAAGTCGATTTACTTCGCTGCTGTAGCGGTTGTCTTGCCGAAGCGGGTGCGGAAGCGCTCGACACGACCACCCATGTTGTCCACAGACTTCTGGGTACCGGTGTAGAAAGGGTGCGATTCGCTGGTGGTGTCCAACTTG
>JAZKIK010000751.1:0-11937 GCA_040384925.1 Pseudomonadota bacterium
AACGATTTCTTGGATTGTGGCTGGATCAGTTGGTGATTTCATTTTGTCGGCACCAATAGGTGCTGCGCTGTGCTTGAGCAGATTTTTTGGAAGTATGCTCATTTCCGCGATCCTCCTGACATGCTGAATCTAGTAGCGTTCTTTCTTGTTCTCCTGCCCTGGTTGAATCCTTTCGCACCTGGCCCCTCGCCAGCGGTTGGTATATTGCTGTTTTCATGGACGTGTGCAACGGTATTGCTGTGGACCAGCTTTGGGGTGGCCCATATATGGACATCTGCGCGGCTGTTTGCCGTAGTGGCTAGTTCGTGGCTTGCGGCGGGGCTTGCAAGCAGTATTTTGGGCTTGCTCCAGTACTTTGATGCAGCAGCCGGGTTGGTGCCTTGGGTAAATCAGGCTGCTGCAGGTGCAGCCTTTGCCAACCTTCGTCAGCGCAATCAGTTTGCAAGCCTCACCAATATTGCCTTGTTGGCATTGATCTGGTTTGCAGGTCAATACCAGACGAGTGTCCATAGTTCGTCGGAAAAAAACACAAGCACAAACCGCCCCATACACAAAAATCTGCAACAAGTCGGTGCCTGGTTCTTATTGTTTTGTGCTGCTCTTTTGTCTGCGGGTAATGCCGCATCTTCCTCCCGAACAGGCGGAGTGCAGCTTGCGCTGTTATTGGCATCAGGCTGCTGGTGGGGTGGCTTGCGAAGAGGGGTGGTCAGCCGTGTTTTACTGGTCGCGCTGGCATCTTTTGTGATTTGTGCGATCACGCTGCCCTGGCTTGCAGGCTTTGACCCTGCCGGATACGGTATTTTGAGCCGCTTGAGGGCTGGTGACGAAGTCTGTGCCAGCCGCCTCACCCTCTGGTCGAACGTGTTACATCTGATTGCCCAGAAACCCTGGTTTGGCTGGGGTTGGGGTGAGCTGGATTATGCGCATTACATGACTTTGTATGGCGGCCCGCGGTTTTGTGACATTCTGGACAACGCTCATAATTTGCCGCTGCACCTGGCCGTTGAGCTGGGCGTGCCGTTTGCGCTGCTGGTGTGTGGTGGTTTTGTATGGTGGGTGTGGCGGCAGCGGCCCTGGCGCGAATCTGATCCTGGCCGTCAGCTGGCATGGACTGTTATTGCACTTATTTTGTTGCACAGCATGCTGGAATATCCGCTCTGGTATGGGCCATTCCAGATGGCCTTTGGTTTTTGTCTACTCATACTGTGGCGTACGCGAAAAACTGCCACTGAGGCGGGTTTTTCCTTCAAACATGCATTAAACAGCCCTGTAGCGATTGCCGTACGCAGATTCGTAGCCCCTGCCCTGATCGTGGTTCTGCTTTGCGCCGCATGGGAGTACCACCGTATCAGCCAGATTTATCTGCCGCCCGAGGAGCGCGATCTTGCCTACAGGCAGGACACACTGGCCAAAATTCGCGGTTCCCGCCTGTTCAGCGATCAGGTGCAATTTGCCGAGTTGATGCTGACGCCCTTGACGCGGGATAACGCACAGTGGACTTTTGACTCTGCAAGCGCCTTGCTTCATTTTTCACCGGAACCGCGTGTGATCGAGAAAGTCATTGAAAGTGCGGTCTTTCTGGGGCGTGATGAGGACGCCATGATGCAAATGGTGCGCTACCGGGCGGCTTTTCCCGAGGCCTATGCGCGCTGGCTACCGACTCGTACCCTTACGCGTTGACAAAACTGCCCGACTTGCCACCGTGCTTTTCCAGCACTTTCAGATCGGTTATTACCATGCCCCGGTCTACTGCCTTGCACATGTCGTAAATCGTCAAAAGAGCGATTTGTGCGGCAGTCAGGGCTTCCATTTCCACGCCGGTCGGACCCACAGTTTCGACTTTTGCCGTGCATTGAATGCTGGACGCCGTTTCATCGGAGGCAAAATCAAGCGTCACCCGTGTCAGCGCCAGCGGGTGACACAGGGGAATCAGATCGCTGGTTTTTTTTGCGGCCATGATGCCTGCAATGCGGGCAATACCCAAAACATCACCTTTTTTGGCATTTCCTGTCAGTATGAGCGCCAGTGTGGCCGGGTTCATGACGATTCGCCCCTGTGCGATGGCGATCCGGTGAGTCGCTGCCTTGGCGGACACATCCACCATATGTGCCTTGCCTTGTGTGTCAAAGTGAGTCAGTCCTGAATTTTCTGCCATGCTGTTATGAAACCTTTACAAACGTGCCCCATCATAAGAGTCGGCTGGCTGTTTCTGTTTCTCGGCCGCCGCCATGTTTTTTGAATTTACCGAGGTAATTGCGTTTGTCCCACAAGACGATTTTGAGTTCCTCCCCACAGGCTGGCGGGACTTTTCGCCCCAGGCAGCTGGTGCTGTTACTTGCATTTGTTTTGGCATCGTCCGCTTGCTGGGCTCAGGCGCGGGATGTGAACAAGGCTGGCACATCAAGCTCCTTGCCCTCCCTGGGTGACAACTCCGAACTGGCCTCGGCCGCCGAGCGCCGTATTGGTGACCGTATTGCCGCCAGCATTTACCGTGACCCGGATTACATCGACGACCCTGTTTTGAGTGACTATGTTCAAGGCATCTGGCAAGCGCTGATGGCAGCTGCGCGTGCGCGCGGGGAACTTCATGACGAGCTGCAAGAGCGTTTTGCCTGGGAAGTGTTCCTGATTCGTGACCGGACGGTCAATGCCTTCGCCTTGCCTGGGGGCTACTTTGGCGTTCACCTGGGTTTGATCAGTCTGGTCAGCAACCGTGATGAGCTGGCGGCAGTGCTGGGGCATGAGTTGAGCCATGTCACGCAACGCCATATCTCGCGCCTGATCACGCAGCAATCGCGTCAGGCACCCTGGCTGATTGGTGCGATGATTCTTGGCGCACTGGCGGCCAGTAAAAACCCGCAGGCTGCAAGCGCTGCCATGGTCGGCGGGCAGGCGCTGGCAGCACAGACCCAGCTGAATTTCTCGCGTGATATGGAGCGGGAGGCGGATCGTGTGGGTTTGGGTGTCATGACGGATGCCGGTTTTGAAAGCCGTGGTGCGGGCACCATGTTTGAAAAGCTGCAGCAGGCATCACGGCTGACCGACAACGGGGCTTTTCCTTATCTTCGTTCGCACCCGCTCAGCACCGAACGTATCGCCGAGGTGCAGGCCCGCTTGCAACTGGTCTCCCAACAAACACCAGCCTCGGCAAGTGATGTAGACCAGGCTGCCAAAAACCGGTTTTTGCATATGATGATGGCTGCGCGGGCGCGCGTTCTGGTTGACCCAGGCGTTGATTTGCTGCGGCCAATGGTGGCGCAGGCCCAGCTTGCCATGAATGCTTCGGGTGTACCTGCAACGCCACCGGTGCCTGATGCGCGTGCAGCGGGCGTTCTGTATGCCGGAGCCCTGGCTTCGGCCAAACTGCGTGATTTTGCGCAGGCTCAGGCCATGACCGCTCGGCTTCAGGCACTGGCTGCGGGTAACGCCGATGCCAGCAATGTGGCAGAGCTTTTGTCGCTTGAAATTGATCTGCTGGCCGGCAAGGTGCCAGCTGCTGCGGCTGGCATGGATATCAATCGTCCGGTGCACAGGGCAGATGTGCTGCTTCGCAGTCGAGCCCTGCTTTCTGCAGGCCGTGCACGGGATGTATCGGGCCGGCTGCAAACCTGGGTCAGTGCCCATCCAGGGGATGCGCTGGCGTGGCAGCTTCTGGCCATTGCTTATGGAAACCAGAACCAGCATGTGCGGGCGATTCGAGCTGATGCAGAGGCCAGATTTGCCCAGTTGGACTACGCCGGTGCGCTGGACCGGCTGCGCGCTGCACAGGACATGATGCGCAGCAATCCGGCCAGTGCAGATTTTATGGAAGGCTCCATCATTGACACCAGGGCCCGGCAGGTGGACCTACTTCTTAAAGAGCAGGCGCTCCAGGACAAACTCGATCGCTAGTTGCAACACCGAGTAAATCAGTGAGCCAATCAGCGCTGCGCCAAAACCGGTCACGCTCAGGCCACTGACCAGGCTGGCTGCGGCCCAGAACATCAGGGCGTTGATGACAAACAGAAACAGGCCCAGTGTGACCAGCGTGACGGGCAAGGTCAGCAGCACAAGAATCGGTCTGATGACGATGTTCAGCGCGCCCAGCACGGCAGCAGCAATCAGTGCGCCGGTAAAGCTGGAAACCACCACACCCTTGTAAAGATAGGCCACCGCCAGCAAGGCGGCAGCGCTGCAAAGCCATTTGATGATCAGTTTCATAACTGCAAGAATACCACCGTGTACGGGTTATCCCGACATGGTCTTGCTGATCCAGGCGGTGATATTCAGTCTGCAGCCAGCATAAAGGCAGTTCCGGAAAGCGTCGCCATACAAGCCATGAGGCAACTGCCAGCCCGGCTGGCGGCGGTTTGCATTCCGGACTCGTTTCTGGGCTTGCGGGCATCCAGTACCTGCGCGTTGCCATACTCTCTGGTCAAAATTTCGGTCTGACCTGGCAGCCCACCTTCTGCCAGTTGGGTCACGACCGTGTCGCCCTCCTGCTGCAACAAGGGCAGCAGATGGGCAAACACCTTGTCGGCCCACTTGCCGCGCCAGTTTTCACGGGCGCTGTGGGTGACCCATTTGCTGACCCTGTGGGTAACCCGCGGCGCACAGCCCACCACAATCCAGCGTACCGGTTTGCGCAAGCCATCGCTTGTGCGCGGTGCCTGCAAGACCTGCAGCATGCCCAGCGCATAGGCTGCGTCGTCAACGTACACAATGATGTTGTCCATAAAACTCTCGTGGTTTGTGGTGTTGCAGAAGGATTGCTGGCGGCGGTTTTAAAAACTCATTGTGCTGAAAGTTCCTTGGGGCTGCTTTTGCTGCGTCGTGCAGCCAGCCAGCCACCACCCAGCACACCGGCCACTGCCAGCGCATAAGTTGCCCATTGTGCAATGGTATGCTCTGTTGCGGCAGCTGCCGGCGCGCCTGGACCGCCATAAATGTTGTCCAGCAGTTGTTCGCTCACAATCATTTTTGCAGCCGTAAAGGCCAGCACAGCGGCACCGATATTGATGATGAGCGGGAAACGCTCCACCAGCTTGAGCACCATGGTGCTGCCAAAAACCACAATCGGCACACTGATCAGCAGACCTATGACCACCAGGTCAAACGAGCCGTGAGCAGCACCAGCCACACCCAGCACGTTGTCAATGCCCATCAGCGCGTCAGCCACCACAATGGTTTTCATGGCACCCCAGAAAGTACTCGCAACCGGTCCGTCGTGTTCCTTGTCACCCTGGTCCGCCAGCAGTTTGTAGGCGATCCACAGCAGACCCAGCCCGCCAACCAGCATCAGGCCCGGTATCTTGAGCAGCCAGACCACACCAACTGTCATCACGGAGCGCACAGCGATGGCACCCACCGTACCCCAGGCGATGGCCTTTTTCTGCAGATGCGGCGGCAGGTTGCGGGCTGCCAGCGCAATCACGATGGCGTTGTCGCCAGCCAGTACCAAGTCAATCAGAATAATGGCCAACAGGGCGGACCACCATGGGCTTGAGAACAATTCCATATTCACACTTTCAATCAAGTTTCAAAAAGATGTCCGGCAAGGCGCTGCCTGTCGAACATCCTGCCTGGTTGAAGCAGAGTGCGGTGGTCAATGGTGTGGTTTTTCGGGCCACTTACGCTTCGACCAAAGCCTGCTCGGCTTCAATCGAAGGTCTGGCTCAACATGCAGCGTGACTGCATGCCCAACAAGCCGGAAGTGTGAACTTCGTATTGACGACTTGTTGTAGTAGTTTTGTCGGTCTGCCTCGCGTTGGCGGCAAGGCTGTCTGATTTTGCAAAACACGGGAGTTACTCCCCTTCGAGCCCAGATTGGAACTCAAACCCGGATTTTTTGCAACTTGTTTCTTGCTGCTGCTGGTGTGACCCAGGTCTGCCGGATAATTCGATTTTTCCTGAACATCTTAAAAATGGCTGGCATCCACATCACCGATATTGAAGCCGCCATCAACTACTGGCGTGAAAAAAGCCCCTCGCCTGATGGCATCACGCTGGCACCCGAGTTGCGCGCGCTGGCTGAGGTGTATGCGCTGATGGTTTTTTATCATGAGGACGAGGCGGACGACAGAAGTTTTCCGGCCAGGGCCATGGCAGCCTGGCAGACCTGGTACGAGACCACCGCCGACACACCCTGTATAGCAAGTTGTTCCACCAGCCAGGGGGACGAGATGTGCAAGGGTTGTGGCCGCACCTTTGAAGAGGTGCAGCACTGGCCATCGATGACAGCTTCCGAGAAGCGCCAGACCTGGCGACGCATCACACTTGACGCGACTTCATGGCGGTTTGGCCGTTATTCTGACCGGGCGCTTGAAAAAGCCTAGACACAAATGCTCAGACTTGCCCGCGCCCCTAATATTGCGATTGCTGCCCTGTGGACAGACCAGCTGAAACAGGCCGGTTTTTCAGCCAGCATCCAGCGTTATTTTTTAAGCGGCCTGGCCGGAGAGCTGCCACCGGACCAATGCCTGCCCGAAGTCTGGCTGGCCCACGACCACGAAGAAGCCAGCGCAAAAGAGCTGCTGCATCAGCTGCAAAACCTGCCGCAAAGGCGCTGGTTGTGCAGCTGTGGAGAAGAGGTTGAAGGTGGTTTTGAGCAGTGCTGGAACTGCGGTAAAGCTATGTAGTTTTTACGCCCATTGGGGCGCTATCTGTTTCAAGCAGGGGCCGTGGAACCGGCTTCGCCGGGCCACAGGCGCAGCGGCCCCCTCGGGGGGCAGGGCGCTACACGCAGTGAGCAACCGTGGGGGCTAAATCCTCCTGGCCAGCTCAGCCGCCATGCCCACATAGCTTGACGGTGTCATCTCCAGCAAGCGGGCTTTTTCGGTTTCGGGAATCTCCAGCGAACGGATCAGCGCATGCAGGTCTTCTGCCATGACGGTTTTGCCGCGTGTGACTTCCTTCAGCTTTTCATACGCGCCCTGTACGCCATAACGCCGCATCACGGTCTGAATAGGCTCGGCCAGCACTTCCCATGAGGCGTTCAGGTCGTCCTGCAGGGCTTCGCTGTTCAGTTCAAGCTTGCCCAGACCCACGTTCATCGAGTTATAGGCCAGCACCGCATAACCGACGGCCACACCCATGTTGCGCAGCACGGTGGAATCGGTCAGGTCACGCTGCCAGCGCGAAATGGGCAGTTTTTCGCTCAGGTGTCTGAGCAGCGCATTGGCCAGGCCCAGGTTGCCTTCAGCATTCTCAAAATCAATCGGATTGACCTTGTGCGGCATGGTGGACGAGCCAATTTCACCGGCTTTCAGACGCTGTTTGAAATAACCGACGCTGACATACCCCCAGACGTCGCGTGACCAGTCAATCAATATGGTGTTGGTGCGGGCAATCGCGTCAAACAGCTCGGCCATGTAGTCATGCGGCTCAATCTGGATGCTATAAGGCTGAAAAGTCAGGCCCAGACCCAGTGGTTCAGGGGTTTCAATGACCTTGCGGCTGAAAGCTTCCCAGTCAAAGTCGGGCCAGGCTGACAAATGGGCATTGAAGTTGCCGACCGCGCCGTTCATCTTGGCCATCAGCGGTACAGCCGCAATCTTGGCTCGGGCGGCGGTCAGGCGCACCACCACGTTGGCAATTTCCTTGCCCACGGTCGTCGGGCTGGCGGTCTGGCCGTGGGTGCGGCTCAGCATGGGTTCAGCCGCGTGGGCATGCGCCATGTCGCGCATTTTGGCAATCACCTTGTCAAGTGCGGGCAGCAAAACCAGTTCAAGGCTGCTTTTGAGCTGTAGCGCGTGACTGGTATTGTTGATGTCTTCGCTGGTGCAGGCAAAGTGAACAAACTCACTGGCATGCTGCAGCTCTGGCCGGGCTTCAAACTTTGACTTGATCCAGTATTCGACAGCCTTTACGTCGTGGTTGGTGGTTTTTTCAATTTCCTTGATGGCCAAGGCGTCAGCTTCACTGAAGTTTTTGACCAGTCCAAGCAAGTAAGTACGCGCTCCGGGGCTGAGCGGCTTGAACTCGGCAAAGCCGGCATCTGACAGCGAGATAAACCAGGCAATTTCAACCTGTACCCGGCGGTGCATATAACCCTGCTCCGACATCAGCGGGCGCAGATTGCCCATTCTGTTGGCGTAGCGGCCGTCCAGCGGCGACAGGGCGTTGATGGGAGAAAGAGTGTTGGGCGTGGAGGAACTCATGCCTTAATTGTAGGCGGGGGTCACGGCCCGCCCTGGCGGGCAGCAAAAGCTGCGGTCTGGCGCTTGATGTGCCCGTTCAGGCGGCCGTCTGCGGAATTGCGCCACGTCAGTCAGTGGCTCTGGCTTACTCGATAGAATGCGTTTTCGCACCCACATTTTTCCTGCTTCCTGCCCACGGGCTTTATGCCCGGCCCAAGTACCCAAGACAATTATGAAACTTATCGGATCCAACACCAGCCCCTATGTGCGAAAAGTGCGCATCGTGATGGCCGAGAAAAAGCTCGATTTCCAGTTTGTGCAAGAAGACGTCTGGGCTGCAGACAGCACAATTTCAGACTGCAACCCGCTCGGAAAAGTCCCCTGCCTGGTGATGGAAGGCGGCGAAGCGGTGTTTGACTCGCGTGTGATTGTTGAATATCTGGACACCCTGTCGCCCGTTGGCAAACTGATCCCGACCCAGGGCCGGGAACGCGCCGAAGTCAAAACCTGGGAAGCCCTGGCCGACGGCCTGCTTGACGCCGCGATTCTCGCCCGCCTTGAGGCCACCTGGGCTGGCCGTTATGTCGAGCAGCGCAGCCAGGCCTGGATTGATCGCCAGATGGGAAAAATCCACGCCAGCCTCAAGGCCATGAGCACCGGCCTGGCCGACAAGCCTTTTTGCAGTGGCATTCACCTGAGCCTGTCTGATGTGGCTGTGGGCTGTGCACTGGCTTACCTTGACCTGCGCTTTTCACACATCGACTGGCGCGGGAGCTATCCGAATCTGGCCAAACTGTATGAAAAACTGGCAGCACGCCCCAGCTTTACGGAAACCCAGCCGATTTGACAACAATCAGGCGACTTCGATAGCGCGGCGGGCATTGATTGCTACAAATCTGTAGCAAACAGGAGGTTTGAGCTACGGCCTGGCCCGCTTTTTAAGCCAGCGCATCAGGCCACCCACCCAGGGCAGCTTTTCATACAGCTCCTCGGCCACGTCCCAGTAATCACGATGAAAATCAACCAGACCCTGTTCGGTGAACTTCAGATGTGAAGTTCCACGTATGGTTTGCAGTGTGGTCTTGTCGAAATTCCTGAAATAAAACTCGAAGTTCCAGCATAAAAAACACTGCTCACCCTGGGTGACGCTGTCCGTCACGATAAAACGCGGTTTGTCCAGCGCCTCATACATGTGGACAAAAATTCCACGCAGCTCGGCAACACCCCTGACTTCGTTGAACGGATCCTTAAAAAACGCATTGGGTGTGTAGAACTCGCCAAACCGGTTCAGGCTGTCGGGTGTCAAGGTCTCGAAAAAGTCCGTGATACGTGCTGTCGCATCATGCTGGGCGTGTTGGCCCGGTGGTAGATCAGATAACATGTTTACAGTCCGGTAAATCTGCGTATCACCGCAAAATAAAGTCCGTCTGGCAGCAAGGCCAGCGCTTTCATCCACAAGGTGAAACGTTTGGGGAAATGAATCTCAAACTGGCCCCTGGCCCAGCCACGCAAGATTTCATCAGCCGCCTGCTCAGGTGTGATCAGGCCAGGCATGTTGAACTGGTTTTGTGCCGTCAGCGGTGTTTCAACAAAACCGGGGCAGATCAGGCTGACACCGACATGGCTGTCCTGCAGGTCAACATACAGGGTTTCAGCCAGATTGATCAGCGCCGCTTTGCTTGGCCCGTAGGCCAGGCTTTTAGGCAGGCCACGGTACCCGGCCACACTGCTGATCAGGCTGATGTGCCCGGCCTTGCGCGCCAGAAAGTGAGGCAGAACTGCGTCAAGTACATACAAGGCCCCAATGTAGTTGACCTGCTGGTGGCGCAGCATGCCGCTCAGATCGAACTCCGTGGCACGCATTTCCCTGTAATAACCGGCGCAGTACAGAACCAGATCGAGCGGGCCGGCCTGAACGATGCTTTGGGCGGCAATTTTGACGGATTCCGCATCCGCTGCATCAAGCGGCAGGGCCACGGAGCCTGGGTGTTGCTGCGCAAAAACATCAAGCGCCGCCCTGTTTCGGGCCGAGACAAAGACCTTCGCTCCCCGCCCGTGGAGCGCGTGGGCCGTGGCCTGGCCAATGCCGCTGGACGCACCCACCAGCCAGACGGTTTTGCCGCGCCAGTCGGTCAGCAGCGTGTTAAAGGGCATGATGAAGGGTGAAAATCAAGGTTATGGCACGTTTTCAGCGTTTGACAAAAGAAAGTGTGACTTCACCTAGCCTGAAGCCAAATTTGCTCATCACCGCCTTGTTGAGCATCACCTTGTCGTTCATCAAATACATCCAGTCGTCAAACTGGACTTCAATGATTTTTCCGTCCACTGGCAGTTTCAGCGTGTAGCCCCAGCGGAAGGCATTGCCTTTTTCTTCGCCGCTGGCCTCGCCCAGCACATCGCTTGCGGTGCCCGTGTATTTGCCATCGGCACCACGTTTGAGGGTCCAGACGCGTCTGTCCTTGCTGCCGTCTGAGTAGCTGAACTCTTCGTCAAGTATGCCCACCTCTTGTCCCGGAGCGCCATTCCAGCTGCACTTCATGACCACGGTAAACCGTTTGACAAGCTTGCCGGACCGGTCTGTGAACAGGCCGTAGGCGTCGATCGTGCCATTGAAATACCGGCGCAGGTCGAGCTGCGGCTGTTCTGCCGCGTAGTCGGCTATTTGTGGCCCTGCGCAACCTGCGCCAACGCCAGCTGCTATCAAAACCGATAACAACAAGCGGCGTGATACGGTTTTGATCATGGCTGGACACCTTGGGGTTTTTTAAGGATAAAGAAGTAAAGACAAGCCGCTGCCGCCAGTTTGAGCAGGCAGGGCAGGACGCAATAAGCCACCACCAGTGCATCCAGCGCCTCGGGGCTTCGCACGCCGGGTGCGTAAGCAAACAGGCCCAGCAAGGGCAGCGCCAGGCCGGCGGCCAGGGCCAGATTGAGTTTGGTGGCAAAGTTCCACCAGCCAAAATAAGCGCCTTCAGCCTGGCCGGAATCGCCATTGGCCTGAATCACCCCGGCCAGCAGCGCGCCTGGCAATGCCAGGTCAGTGCCCAGCGCCACACCTGACAGCGCACAAATGGCCAGAAAAGCAGCTGTTTGCCCTGCGACTATCTGTGTGGCCCAGGCAAACACACTGATGGCCAGAAACATACCGGCCAGCCAGCTGGCAGCCAGGCCAATACGTTTGACAACTGCCAGCCAAAGCGGAATTGACAAAGCTGCGGCCAGAAAATAACTGCCCAGAAAAGCTGGCTCCATCGCCGACGGGGCTTGCAGCAAATCCTGAATGAAAAACAGCACCAGAGTGGCAGGCACAGCGCTGGCGATGCCATTGAGCATGAAGACAAGCAGCAGGCGTTTGAAACTGCTGTGTTTAAAAGGACGCCAGATCGCTGACGCTGATGATTGCGTGTTGTCGCCTGGCGTGGGGGCGCGAGCCACTGGCCTGACGGCGCGTGTCCAGGCCAGCCAGCCAATCAGAAGCGTTGTAAAAAACAAGGCTGTTGTTGCAGGCAGGCCAAGTGCAACAGGTGTAATGGATGCCAAAACCACACCCACCAGGCCCAAACCCTCGCGCCAGGCGACGATACGGCTGCGTTCAGCCTCATTGCCGCCCAGCATCGCCCCCCAGGACTGGTAAGGCACACTCAGGGCGCTATAAGCCGCGTAAGTCAGCACCAGCATCACACTGGCCCAGACAATCAGCGCGCGCGGCGTGCTTACCAGCGGGAAAAACAGCAGCGCGAAACCCAATGCCAGCAATAGCGCAGCCACTGCACCCAACACCAGAACCGAGCGCGCTGATCTTGCAAACAAACGGTCGCTG